>JACOZR010000029.1 GCA_016181245.1 Candidatus Woesearchaeota archaeon
CAGCGAGAGTTAAGCCAGGCACAGACATTCCCTCTATACAAAAAAAAGTTGAAAGAATATTGGACAGAGAAAGAGGAGATGAAAATTTCCAAGTAGTTACTCCAACTCAAATCCTAGAGCAGATTAGCCAGGTTCTAGGTATAGTTCAGTTAGTCTTAGTTGGCATAGCAGCAATTTCTTTAGTTGTTGGAGGCATTGGCATAATGAATTCAATGTACACTTCTGTTTTAGAAAGAACTCGAGACATTGGTGTAATGAAAGCCATTGGAGCAAAAGACTCAGATATAATGAAAATATTCTTGATAGAATCAGGTTTAATGGGTTTTGTTGGTGGAATTTTTGGAGTAGCTCTAGGAACTCTCTTGTCATTAGCAATTGGAAAATACGCAACACAAGCAGGCTTTAAATTATTAGTAACTGTAAATCCTCAATTAATGCTATTTGGTTTATTCTTCGCTTTTATAATAGGGATAATGTCAGGAGCTCTCCCAGCTTACAGAGCATCTCAATTAAATCCTGTAGAAGCATTGCGTCATGAATAAGGTATAAGCCTTTAGTCATATGGCTTATTTAGCTGCGATAGTATTACTCTAAAATCTCTTTTATCAACCCGACCCTAGTTGGATGTCTCAATTTTTCTAAAGCATATTCTTTTATTTGTCTTATTCTTTCTCTAGTCAAGCTAAATTCTTCTCCTATCTTTTCTAGAGTCATTGGAGCATATCCATTCAGACCATAGTACTAACTTAATACTTTCAATTCCCTCCCATTTAAACATTCCATAGCCCTATTGAGCGCTGCTTCCATAGACTCTCTAGCAACCAATTCATCTGAAGATTCTTGATTTCCATCCCTGATAACATTATAGTAATTTTCATCTTCTCCTTCACGAACAGGAGCATCTAATGATGACTCGCTTTTTGAAGCTCTAATTGTTTCTTCAACCTGAGTTTCTTTAATATGCATAATATCAGAAAGTTCTTCTATCATATCCTCCGGGTCAATACTCCCCATATGATTAGATAAACCTCTAACGGTTTTTCTCATCTTTGAAATCATATTGACCTGGTTTAATGGTTTCCTAACACTATTAGAATGTTCTGCAAGTGTTTGTAACATTGCCTGCCTTATCCACCAAACAGCGTAAGAAATAAACTTAAATCCCTTGGTCTCATCAAATCTTTCTGCAGCAGTTAATAAACCCATATTTCCAGCAGATATCAAATCTTGGAAAGATACACCTTTGTTAGTAGGATATTCCTTTGCAACACTTACCACAAACCTTAGATTTGCTTCAACTAACCTGTTTCTGGCATCTAAGTCTCCTTCTCTATATTTTCTAGTTAATTCTATTTCTTCTTCTCTAGACAAAGGAGTATAGCCAGCAATGTCTCCAAAATATGTATCAACACCATCTTCACCGTTAGTAGACCTTGTAGCCCCAAGTTCACATTTAGGTCTCCCTTTGGTTTTAGGCTTGGGAATAAGAGTATCACTAGACAATCTTTCTTCTAGGCCATGAACTTTCCTGTAAAGGGGAGCAAGAGAGAAAAAATTCCTTCTAGTCTGAACATACCCTCTTTCAAGGAGTATACCAAGTTCTGCAGGGGTTATATTCAACCTATTTGCAGCATCTTCTTTGGTATACCTATTCCTAAAATTAATTCTCTCAACAGTTTTTAAATCGACTCTACTTTTTAAGTAAGAAAAAATTTGTTCTTCACTCGAGTCAATATAAATCTCAGGTGAATTTTTAGGTCTCTGCACAAACATTGGCATATTTACCATAAAAAAAGAAAATATATTAACTTATCGGGTCTTTTCAATTTATGGAACCAATTCCTATGTCTCGTGATCAGTTATTGGCTCAAGGTCAATGCTGTGGCAATTGTTGTTTAAACTGTCCTTATAACCCAAAACATACAAAAGGATCAATAGAAATTAATAAAGCTTCAAATTCCCAGTAACAGCATCTATTTTATTTTCTTCATCAGGTCCAATAGCCCCGCAAGTTGTAGTAGAAGTTCCATCAAAAAAAGTTCTTCCAGCATCAGTTATTAAAGAAGTTTTTAATCCTGCTTTTTTGGCCATATCTAAATATTTTAACAAGTCATTTTTATTCTCAACCTTTAATATAGATTTTTTCATGCCTTGTTTTCTCCAATCTTCAACAATTTTCTTGTCAGATTTAAAAATCACATCTACAGAAGCATGAGCGCATTGAGAAGCTAATTTACCTTTATCCATATTCAAGTCTTTCCTTACTAAAATAATCTGTTTAAGTTCCATGAATAAATTAGTTTTATTTTCTTTTTAATCTTTTCTAAAAAATCTTTTCCAGTCTTCTTTATAAAACTTAATAAAAATAATTAAAGAAACAACAACTAAAATAACACTACTCCATTGTCCAATGCTTAAATTAAGATACAATTTGTCTTCTCTGTAAAAGTCAACCACAAATCTCCCAATAGATTCTAAAAACACAAAATTCCAAAATATAAACCCAGGTTTAAACGATTTTAAATAAACTAAATAAAAAAACAACAAAAACCTATAACCTGCGGCATATATCTGGGATGGATGTCTGCACTCTTCAATATTTGAATATTTAACACACCAGTTAACATTAGTAACAGTTCCGATTAACTCAGAGTTCACAAAATTCGCAATTCTCCCAAAAGCTAAGGCCAAAACACCAGGTAAAGTCAAAATATCGGCTAAAACTCCAAATTCTATTTTCTTTTTCCTACAAAATAAATAAGTTACAACCATAGCCCCAATCAAGCCTCCGTGATAACTCATACCCCCATGCCATACTTTAACTATTTCAACAAGGTTAGAAAAATAATAACTAGGCTCCCATATTAAGACTTCAAATGCTCTTGCTCCTAAAACAACACCAACAATCAGGTAGGTAACAAAATCATAAACCTCTTCTTCATTAAGCTTTAAAGAATCTTTATGTTTTTTTAAAAAATAAATAACGAGTAAAAATCCAATAATATAAACTAGGCTATACCATCTAATGCCAAAACCATTAATCTGAAAAATAAAAGGACTTAAACTATGCTCAAACATAGCTCACCTCTAGCCCAGTTCCAATTTTAACAGTTGTAGAATTATAGCGAGCTTTTGCCATTTCAACATAATCAACAATATTATGGGAATGGATGTTATCAGCAACAATTATGGCATCTTTATTCAATTTTTTATTTAAAGCCTTTAAGTATTCAACATATTCACCTTTAGTTCCATCAATAAAAACAAAATCAAATTTTTCTTTTAATCCTTGTAAAACTTCTAAAGCATTTCCTTCTAAAATTTCAATATTATTAAGTTTTAATTTTTTAAAATTCTCCTGGGCTAATTTTATTTTTTTGGTATCCTTTTCAATAGTTGTTATTTTGGCATCAGGGCAAGCTAAACTCATCCAACAAGTACTATATCCATTAGAAGTTCCTATTTCTAATACCCTATAAGGATCTCTTCCTTTTAAAAGTCTAAAAATAAACTCAGCAGTATCTCTAGGAATATTAAACATATAATTGCTTATACCATATCCTTCAAGTTCACTTAAAAATTTAAGCGTATCCTGGCTCAAGGGTATTGGTTTCTCTTCTTGTTTCATGTTCTTCTTTTCCTCTGTCATAATTCCTCATCCCATTAACTGTTCTATCATAATGTCTAAGCTCGTGCTCTCTAGTTGTTCTCATCTGGTCAGCAGCTAAACTATATAATAAAAGTATTGTATTGCTCCTAGGATCATATTGGCCTAGAACTCCCGTACCTAATTCTGCTTCAGTAGCACTTCTTATTATTACACCTTGTTTCATTAATTCTTGATAAAAAGTTTTATCTTTTTCATAGGCTTTTTCTTCTTTTAGTTCATAGATTTCAAAAACTCTTTTTTCTCTATTGTAGTTATATAAAAAATACTGATTAAGCAAATCAGGAAGAGAGCTTTTTCTATCTAACTTAAAATCAAAAGAAAAAGGATACGCTTCATCAAGCTTCTTTTGCAAGCTCATCTAGTATTCCTCTTCCAATAATTTGATAATCTCATCATCTTGGTCTTTAGCACCTATAACTTGCAATAAAACAGGAACTGAAGTTTGCCCAGAAATCTGCTTTAATATCTTCCTATCTTCATGTGCAGACATTACTTCTATTTTCCTGTATTTTACACCTTTCTTCTTCAAAGCATCCTCGGCATTTTTGCAGTAAGGACATCCTTCTAACCTAAATAAGACTAAATCTTTCTGAACCATTTAAATCCCTCCAAAATAAATAAAACAACATTCTTTTTAAAAATTATGATTCTTTACTTAGCTTTCTATTTATTACTAAGCCATACATTAACCAAGCATAAACTATCACTAATAGGCTATAATTAACAATCATAAACACAGGATTGTTCCATTGAATACCATTCACATAAAACTGAGGAAAGGGGTACAAAAAAGGAGTAGGGAAGAAATCAGTTGTATGGCTGGGTATATCAATAAGTATATGCAAACCCCATCCAAACATGAACCAATGAATTTTTTTAGTTAATAAATAAACTATTAAAACAGCTAAAACAAATATAATAATACTATGTGTTAAATTATAAAGCATAAACACGCTCACAGGAATATTGGTTAGCTCAGACCTTCCAAACATGGCATTTCCAGCGATAAATGACAAAATTAAATGAGGACCAAAACTAACCAAATCAGGCAAAACTCCAAACAATCCCGCTAGCCATCTTTCTTTCCTTTTAAAAAATAAGGCAAAAGTCCATAAAAAATGTGCAAGTGTATCCATAAGATCCCAAGGTTGTAGTTATATTTATAATTTTATTGTATCAATCACATTTATGGCATGGTTCTATTTTGTAGTAAGGAAGAATCACGAATTAGTCTACAAAGGAGAAGATTTTAATAAAGCAATAGCGTTATTGCCGGAGTTAGCAGGTAAAGAAAAATATATTTGGACTTCCTTTCAGTTCTACGACGAACATCATGATAAAGATAAACAATTTGCAATAATCACTCATAATACAGATGCAAATAGACATAATATCCATTTAGAAGGCTCAGCAATAAGGATGTCACTAGAAAATTTAACACTTTTAATTGAAGAAATACCAGAAAGATTAATTTCTAGAAAATCTACTTAAAAAAGCTTTTCAAATTTATTTGCTGGCATTTCGTTTAATTACATTGAAAAGACATCATCTGTTTCAGAATTAAATTTTCCTTTTAAAATAAGATAACGTTGTGCCTGTTTTGCCGTCAAGTAAAATCCTGCTTCATAAACTCTTCTCGCAGGATCAAACCCGAGCACCGTATAACAATCAACAATCTCTTCAAGATCTAAAACACCATTCTCATTTGTGTCAGCTACTGTTCTAGCCTTATTTATTAATGCAATCTTTTGCTGACCAATTAAATAAGAAGCATAGGCTGTAACTCATCCAAAAATTAAAGTTAAAGTAATGATATACGGGAAAAAAATTCGATAAAAGTATAAAAGCTTTACTTAAAAACTTCTCCAGCTTCCATGCTCCAAAATAACAAATCCAATTCATCCATTGAAATTCCAATTTCCTTAGAAAAGTTCAAAAATTTATTTTCAATGTCAAAATAAACTTTAGGTGTTAAACTTTTAGGAACTTCATCAATAACTTTCAATTTAGCTAAATTTTTTAGTATATGCCTGTCTAAAATAGCTAAGTTTCTATGCCCAATATTTCTCAAAAAATGAGCACTTTCCTTATAACCGTAGCCTTTAATATTTTTAACAAGCCATTCTCTTAGCTCAAAAGAATCTTTAGAAATTTTTATTTTGTTTTCAATTTCATCAAATTTAGATTTAGCTTCAACTAAATATTTTCCCTTATTATTTTGAAATCTTATCTCACCTAATAAGTAAGGAGTAGGATCAAAATTTTTATTTTTAAAATCTAGTTTTTTTAAAGAAGTGATGGCCCTATCAGCTCCTCTTGCAGTACTTTGAGGAGTTAAAATGCAAAAGCACATTTCATAAAACCAGTCTTCTTCTTTAACATTTTTAAAATCACTTAACCTAGAACTAATAATAGAACTTTTTTTCTTATGCTCAACAAGCAATTCTTTAATATCCATAAAAGCTTTTTAATGAGTTAATTTATATTCTTTTCTCATGATTTCATTTATCATAATAACCAATAGAAAAAAACCAAGTATCGCATAATAACTAAAATTTTTATTACTCAAAGCAATAATAAACGCAATAACAGAGCCTAAACCAATAAGACCTAAAAAGTTCTTAAAATTAATTTTTTTCAATTTAAATCACTAAGAAATAAAAATTTATAAGTTTAATTCTTTCCTAAGATTTCAACAGAGCAATATTTGCTTGCTAATGCTTTAAACTTTTCAGCATCTTTTAAGTCTCCAACAATATCCCCATAATGCATAGGTATTGCAACATTTGGATTTATAGATTTCACAGCATTAAAAGCTTCTTCAGCATTCATAACATAAGTTCCAGAAACAGGAAGTAACGCAACATCAATATCTTTAATGTCATTCATTTCAGGAATATAATCTGTGTCTCCAGAATGGTAATACCTAACACCATCAGTTTCTATAATATACCCAACACCTCCATGTTTTTTAGGATGAAATTTTTTATCCACATTATAAGCAGGAACTACATCAATCTTAACATTTTTAATAAATAAAGTTTCTCCAGATTTGACCCTATAAGAACTGCCAAGTTTCTTAGCAACATTATTATTTCCTATTACTAAAGTAGATTTATTTTTTAATCTCTCAATATCCTCTTTTGAAAAATGATCAAAGTGGTCATGGGTTATCAAAATAATATCAGCCTTCTCACTATCTTGAACTTTCCATGGATCTATATAAATTACTAAATCCCCTTTAATCTTAAAGGAAGAATGTCCATACCATTTAATCTTGTCTGTCACTAAGTCCGTTATACCTTCTAACATTTTTCTCCTTTTCTTGAACAAGCATTCCTTGAATCCTATCTAATGCTTGATTCAAAGTAGGAACAATCCCATATTCACTTCCAGACGCCATAACTCTTTTTTCTGCATTAAAATAATGGGCCTTGCAATAAAACAGAGGTACATTTCTTGTTTTTTCTCTGCGTTGCGCTAAGTAAACTCTTAATTTCCCCCCATTCATAAACTTAGCATGTCTTTTTGCTAAGTTGTATGCAGTTGCATAAATCTGCACTCTGTCTATATTTGTCAACCTGTTAAGTCTGCCAGCAAACTTAACAGACAAATCTAAGTTCATATTCTCCACCCCCCAATAAAATATTTCAAGTAATGAAAGAATAAATGCAAAGTATCTCTGTTATGTCTAAACCTATTAATACTACCTTATACTTAAATGTAACATATATACAACATATATTAGATATATAAAAATTATTTTTTTCTTAAAAAAGAAGGCACAACATAAAGAGATTTTGCCTTGAATCCGTGTTTCTTTGCCCTACTTCCACAAAAGAA
>JACOZR010000024.1 GCA_016181245.1 Candidatus Woesearchaeota archaeon
GTATTTGTAAAAATTAAAGTTGTGTTATGGGATTGAATCAATTCATCAATCATTTTATACATCTTGTCATGCACTTCTTCATAAGTCACATTAATCAAATCTGGCACAGGGCATAAAACCTTAATGTCCATTTCCTTTTTCAAATCTGCTTTGGCAATCAAACATTTTCTTTTACTCCCGACTAGAAAACCAGCTACCTCTTCAACAGGCTCAATAGTAGCACTCAACCCAATCCTTGTAAAACCTAAACTCAAATCCTCTAATCTCTCAAGAGCCAATGATAAATGTACCCCCCTCTTGTTTTCAGCCAAGGCGTGAATCTCATCAATTATAACCCACTTCAAATTTCTTAGTTTATCTCTTAACTTCACAGAAGTCAATATTATAGAAAAAGATTCAGGAGTTGTAATCAAAATATGTGGGCTTTTTGCAAGCATTTTTGCCTTGTCAGCAGTTGAAGTATCACCAGTTCTTACACCTACCCTAATGCCAAACTTCTTTCCAAAAGCTTCTTCCATTTCTCTTAAAGGCTCTTCAAGATTAAAAGAAATATCATTATTCAAAGACTTTAAAGGAGATATGTAAATACAATAAATTTGATTCTCTAATAAGTCATTCTCAGCTAAAGTTATTAATTCACTTAAAACAGAAGTAAAAGCAGTCAATGTCTTTCCAGAACCAGTAACAGCACTAACTAGAATATTTTCTCTATTGTGTATTGGCAATATAGCATATCTCTGAGGATCACTAAATCCTTTAAATTTATTTTTAAACCAATTCCTAACTAGAGGATTTAATACTTTAAAGATTTCCTCATCTTTATATTTATCTTTAATGAAACTTATCATAAAACATACAAAAGTCAAGGAAATCTAAGCCTTTAAAAGAGTTTTGTAAAGTGCATTGTTAACTTAACGATGTCTGCTTTTTCTTTTTAGCCAATTTTATTAAGTCCAGCCATTTATTTTTTCCCAGTTTCAATAATCAAGCTGCCTACATATCCACATTTCCTGCATAAATATTTTCCAAATTGTGCGCCCATATAATCAGTTATATCATCAGATTTGCAAAAGGGGCATTTTTTCATAAATTACAATAAACAAGCCTTTATAAAAATGTTTACAATAATCTAGCCATGCACAGAATTCCAAAAATTATAAGGTCTTTAATAGAAAAGCAGGAAATAAAGGTATTAAGACCCGCTCAGTCAAAAGCTCTAGATCAAGGTTTATTAAATAATAAGAATTTAATAGTTTGTACTCCAACATCATCAGGTAAAACTTTAGTGGCAGAACTAGCTTTCTTAAATCATTTCTTAAATAAAAAAGGAAAATCAGTTTACACTTGTCCGTTAAAAGCATTAGCTACAGAAAAATACAAAGAATTCAAGATTAAGTATCCAGAAATAAAAGTAGCTTTATCTATAGGAGATCCAGAAAAGAAAGAGCCTTTTTTAGACCAAGCAGATTTAATTATTTGTTCTAATGAAAGATTAGACAGCTTAATTAGGCAGGAATCTCAATGGATTAATGATATCAGCTTATTAATTGTAGATGAAATCCACTTATTAAATGATGTTTCAAGAGGTCCAACTTTAGAAATAGTTATAACTTTATTAAAAAGATTAAATGAAAAACTACAAATTCTAGGGTTAAGTGCAACTATTGGGAACCCTGAAGATTTAGCTGAATGGTTAGAAGCAGAAGTAATATTAGATTACTGGAGACCTATAGAACTTTACAAAGGAATTTATTTGGATAATGAGATAGATTTCTTCGATAAAAAAGATAAAATAAAATTAGAAGAAATTTCAGAAGACCCAGTAATCAATCTAGCCTTAGCAACAATAAAAGAAGGAAAACAAGCATTGTTATTTGTTAATACAAGAAGGTCTGCAGAAGCAGTAGCAGAAAAACTAAGCCATAGAAATAAATCAGAAGAAAATACGTTAATGGTAGCAGAAAAGATAGAAAAAGTATTAATGAATCCTACAGAGCAGTGTAAAAAGATAGCAGAGATAACAAAAAGAGGTATAGCATTTCACCATGCCGGTTTAGTTCAAAAGCAAAAAGAATTAATTGAAGAGTCTTTTAAAAACAAGGAAATAAAAATAATCTGCGCCACACCAACATTGGCTCTAGGAGTTAATTTGCCAGCATTCAGGTCCATTATAAGAGATGTAAAAAGATTTGGTTCTTTAGGAATGAATTACTTACCTGTTCTAGAAATTCAGCAAATGTTTGGCAGAGCAGGCAGACCAACTTATGATGAATATGGTGAAGCAATTTTAATAGCTAAGAGCCAAGATGAAAAAGAAGAATTGCATGAAAGATATTTTAAAGGAAAGCCAGAAAACATTTACTCAAAGTTAGCAGTAGAACCAGTCTTAAGAACATATTTGCTAAGCTTGATTTCAATTAATTTCCTAACAAACAAAGAAAAAATATTCAAGTTTTTTGATGAAACATTCTGGGCATTTCAATTTGAAGATAAAGATAAATTACATTACATAATAGAATCAATGCTTGAATTATTAGAAAACTATAAGTTCATAACAATAAATGGAGAAATAACGGCAACTAAAATTGGAAAAAGGGTTTCACAATTATACATTGATCCCTACACAGCAAATTTCATAATAGAAAACTTAAACAAAGCTCAAAAGCAGGATTACACTGATTTCTCATTAATCCATTTAATTTGCAGCACAATAGAATTAAGACCTTTATTATCTGTAAAATCAAGGGAATACGAAGATATTGAAGCAGAATTATTGCAATACCAAGAAACATTGTTATACAATGATCCTTATGAAGATGAATACTTAGATTCAATAAAAACATCATTAATGTTTAATTCCTGGCTTAATGAATCAACAGAAGAATTGATAATGAAAAAATATAACATTCCTCCAGGAGAATTAAAATACAAAGTAGACAAAGCAACATGGTTATTATACAGCTTACAAGAGTTATCAAGAATACTAGAGTACATAGAAACAGCAAGAAAATCTAAATCTTTAAAGATAAGAATGAAGCATGGTATTAAAGAAGAGTTATTAATATTAATCCAATTAAAAGGAATAGGAAGAGTAAAAGCAAGAAAATTGTTTAACAATAACATAAGAACATTAGCTCATTTAAAAATTATAAATTTAGAAGTATTAAAAAAATTAATAGGAAATAAAACTGCAATATCAATAAAAGAGCAACTAGGAATAAAAACAACAAAATTAGAAGACTTTTAATAGCTTCTTATTTAAACAAGGCTATGGTAATAGACGTAACAACAGTAATAAGAAGGCCCCCAATTGAAGCTGTTTTGTCTATTGCATTGAAAGTATTTGCCAAAGAGTATGATTTAGAATCAAATCTAGATGAAGAAGACATGAAGTTATTGGAAAAATATGATCTTACAACACTAACAGATATAGATGAATTTAAAAAATCATTTTTCCGCTCGTTATATTCAAGATTGCAATCTCTAAATCCAAGAAAAATAAACGGAGGAATAGAAGCAATAATATGTTACACGCTTGTATTATCTCTGGATAAAGATCCGGATCTAAGAAGTACATTAGAAACAGCAGAATCATTAGAAGGACCAAAAAGTAAAATAAGAGATGCATTAATGTTTTATACTTGTCAACAGTTTTATCAAAGAATGAAAAGTAAGTAACTAATATTCTATCTCTCTCTTAAAGTTACCTAAATCTCCTAAATTCTTAAGCCCACCAAGAAGTGTATTGTAACATTCAACAAAATGATGATAAGATCTTACAGTTAGTTCTATCCACTCTTCTGGTGTCATAACCCTAATAAGCCTAGTTTTATCTTCCTTGTGGTCATGAAATTTAATGTGCCCTTCATGAACCGCACTAAATGTATAACCAAAGGCGCGTGAAATACCCACCATACCATGTCGGATATTATTCCTATATGTTATTAGTTCTTTCAAGATACCCTCCTGAAGACAGGCATTTTCATCGCGACTCATTTTAACGCCAGCTTTTCTAAAAAACGGTTGTAATTCTTTTCTATCTTTTAAAGGACCATAGATATCAGGGAATCTAGCCCTAATAAAAGGCATATCAGCCTCATACAGGTACCAAAGAGTCTCGGCAGTATTATCCCATAGAGTACACAGCTCACTCAATGCTCTTCCAGAATTTCGCACAACAGCTCTCTTGGGCTTCTCCACATAACGTTTATACTTAACATTATCTGTCTCTTTAACAAGATCTAGTCTTACAAACCCGGTTCTTTCTATAGGTCTTCTGCTTATACCACTTTTCTTTAAAGCTTGAGTATATTTTAAATAATCTCTTTTTAAGTTACACAAAGACTGTCTTACTCCTTCATGGACTGATTTAATCTCGGAAAAAAATAGTATAAGTGTTTTTTCTTCCTCTCCATAACCCTCTTCTTCAGCAAGAATATCATCTACAGTACGAACACGCCTCAAAAAATTATACGTATACTCTTTTAATTCAAATAACCCCCTAAAATCTCTTATCTTGTAATCCAGAACATTGTCTAAAGTAATTTTTCTATTTCTCATTTCTCAAACCACCAATTCTCTCAGTTCTCTTTTCTAATATCTCTAAGAGTTCAGAATAGTTAGTAACAAAATGAGAATAAGACCTAGCAACCAAATCCTTCCATTCATGGAAAGTCAAAACCCTAACACGTTTGCCATTTTCCCTGCATGGATCATATAAAAAGAACAGTATCTTCTTCAACTCTACCCCCGCTTTTAAATCAGCAGCAACAGAAGAAAAAGTCAGACTATGTGCAACCCTATTCCTAGGCCCAATCAATTTTATCATAGAGGAATCTTCACTAAAAAAAGCCATGCCCGTTTTATCTAATCTTATTTCCAAACCTTCAAAAAAAGGAGCCAATTCTCTTTCAGATTTTAAAAAGTTGTAAATATCGGGAAATCTGCATTCTTTTTCATCTACCTTAACATCATACAAACACCTTAATAAATTTGCAGTTGAGTCCCACATATTGCAAATTTCAAAAAGTGCATACCCACAAAATCTGATAACCTGTGGAACAGACTGTCCTGCAAAATAACGATGTACAAGAGTTCTTTCTCCAGGCTGATACTCCCCTCTAGCTTTCTTTCTAGCAAGACGATCTTCAACTGTTGTTAAGTCTAAAGTTCCACGTGAAATTTGAGATATATTATGTCTAACACCATCTTCTGTATTTTCTATTCCATTTACTATAAATAGCAGCGTACCAGCCAACAAACTATCACCCCCTAAATGGCCATATAAAATAGGAAAACTTTCTATATCCCTTACTTTATATCTTGCAAGAACAGTGAGTATGTATGGAGGTTCTTCCATAATTATCCTAAATCAATTAATTTTATAAACGTTGTTATCATAAGTAAGTAGTACATAAAATGCAAGAATCAGAAATAAAACCTTTAGTAGAAGAACTTCATAACCTAGTTATACACGGCTCAAT
>JACOZR010000030.1 GCA_016181245.1 Candidatus Woesearchaeota archaeon
TGCATATTTGGTGCAAATTATGCTAATATATTTATGCGTGGAGGAAAAAGCCTAGATGAAATAGAGAAAATAATAAGGTCAGAAGATTTTCCTAAATCATTTATTGAAAGCCGTGGTTTAGAAGTTCATAAAATATATGGGGTGAGATATGACCCTAATTTTCCAATGGGAAATTCATTTAAATTTAATCTCTCTTATTTTGAAGGAAATTATGAAGAAAAAGGTGAAGCAGAATTAAAAGCTTTTTTTGAAGCACATTCTAAATTAGGTGACTCGCTTCTTTTTACTGGTGAAAGAAGGGAAAATAAATTTGTTATAGATGGTATTTTTGATAAAGATCAAAACAACTTTTTTAATACATATTTATTTGAACATCCACCAAAATTAAAACGAGAGGATTAAAACATATTAAAAAATAATTTGGCTAGATTTAGTTCTAATATATTTCTTGTTGTAAAGAAAACAAGAAATAATTTATTCTACAAAAATCCAACTTAATTAACAACGTATGGATTTAAATTTGTTTTATACCTTCTCATCAATAAAGAATTTCCAACAACAAAAATGCTTGAAAATGCCATAGCGCCTGCAGCTATAATAGGATTTAACAAAATTCCAAAAGGGTATAAAATACCAGCTGCAATAGGAATACCTGCTGAATTATAGAAAAATGCCCAAAATAGATTTTGCTTTATCTTTCTTATTGTATATGAGCTTAAGTCTATTGCTGTTATAACATCTCTTAAATCATTTTTAATCAAAACAATTTGGCCTGTTTCTAATGCTATATCTGTTCCAGAGCCAACTGCAATACCAATATCTGCCTGGGCTAAAGCAGGGGCGTCATTAATGCCATCTCCAGCCATTGCAACTATATTTCCCAATTTCTGCAATTTTTTGATTTCTTTCTCCTTGTTTTCTGGCAAGACATTTGCTAAAACTTTATCAATATTAACTTGTTTTGCGATTGCATTAGCTGTTCTTTCATTATCCCCGGTTATCATTATCACTTGTTTTTTCATTTTATGCAATATATCAACTGCTTCTTTGGAAAATTCTTTTAATGTATCTGCAACTGCAATCAACCCAATAATTTTCTTGTTTAAAGAAATAATCATAACTGTTTTTCCTTGATCTTCTAAAGAAGAAATTTTTGATTCATAGCTTAAATAAGGAATTCCATTTGCTTTCATTAAAGAACGATTTCCCAATAATATTTCTTTGCCGGAAAACTTTATTCTAACGCCTTTTCCAGGAATTGCATTAAAACTAGTTGGGTCTGGAATCTTTATTTTTTTTGCTTTATTTAAAATTGCTTCTCCCAATGGATGCTCGCTTCTTTTTTCAGCTATTGCTGCATATTTTAAAACTTCATTTTCATTTGAATTAAAGGAGATTATTTCTGTTACTTCTGGCTTTCCTTTAGTCAATGTTCCTGTTTTATCAAAAACTATAGTTGTTAGTTTATGGGCTGTTTCCAGGGCTTCTCCTGATTTAATCAAGATTCCATTTTCAGCTCCTTTTCCTGTTCCTACCATAATTGCTGTTGGTGTTGCCAATCCTAAAGCGCATGGACAAGCGATAATCAAGACAGCAACGAAGATTGTCAATGCAAACACAAAATTATTTAATATTAAAAACCAGGTTATAAAAGAGATGACTGCAATAATTATAACTGTTGGAACAAAATAGCTGCTTACCTTATCTGCTAATCTTTGTATTGGGGCTTTTGATGACTGAGCATCTTCAACAAGCTTTATTATCTGGGCTAAAACACTGTCTTTGCCTATCTTGGTTGCTTTAAACTTAAGAAAACCATTTTTATTTATTGTTGCTCCTATTATTTTATCTCCTTTTTTCTTTTCAACTGGAATGCTTTCTCCAGTTATCATGGATTCATCTACACTGGACAAGCCATCCAGAACAATTCCATCAACAGGAATTTTTTCTCCCGGTTTAAGAATTATAATATCCCCTACTTTTACATCATCTATAGATATTACTACTTCTTTATTGTTCCTTATTATTCTAGCTGTTTTTGCTTTTAATCCAATTAATTTTTTAATTGCTTCTGAGGCTTTTCCTTTTACTAATGCTTCCAGATACTTGCCTAAAACAATAAATGTTATGATAATTGCTGCAGTATCATAGAAAACCTCTCCGCTAAATATTGACGGAAAAAATGTAACCAAAATACTGTAGATGTAAGCAGCTGATGTACCAATAGCAATCAAAGAATCCATATTTGCTGTTTTGTTTTTCAATGCAATCCAAAATCCTTTATAAAATCTCTGGGCTATTACTAATTGAATTGGCGTGGTTAATAAAAACAAGATAAAATTTTGAAAAGGCAAGATAATTTTAAACCACTGCGGAAATGACAAAATAAAAATTGGTATGCTTAATACCAAGCTTATCAAAAAATCTTTTTTTAATCTCTTGATTTCTCTTTCCCGGGCTTGTTTTTCCTTGTCAATGCTTTCTTCAACTGCTTCGTAACCAGCATTTTTAATTGCTTTTTTTATTTTTTCCAGTGTTAAGATATTTGGATCATAAGAGACGATTGCTTTTTCATTTGTGAATAATTGTTTTTCCTTTATTCCTTTTAACAGGTTTAATGCATTATCAACTGCATTTACGCAATGGGCATTGTCCATACCAATCACCCTAAGAATTACTTTTCCAGATTCTTTTGTTTCTGGAGATTCAATTTCTATAGCACTATAGCCTACTTTATCAATTATTCTTTTTATTTCAGGAATATCAATTATTTTATCATCATATTCAATAGCAGCTTTTTCAGTTGCAAAGTTTACACTTACTTTGATTATCCCTTTACTTTTGCTTAAAGTTTTCTCTATTGTGTTCGCGCAAGAAGTGCAATGCATTCCTATTATACTTAATCTAATCTTCATTTTTTAATCAACAGCAGCATCCTTTTTTCTTCTTTCCCATTTTGTCCTCCTATTCTTTTATTTTAAGATTATTTTCTCGCAAAATTCATGCATATGTTCATCTATCAAATTCATTAATGGCTTAATTGTTTTTTGACTTAAAGTGTAAATCCTTTGCTTCCCTTTTTTGCTCATAAAAACAAAACCGCATTTTTCAAGCCTTTTAAGATTATGAGAGACAGTTGTTTGGTTAAATTTAAGATCTTTGCAGAGATCTGAAACACATTTCGGACCTTTTCTTAGCATATTTATTATTTCCAACCTTTTTTCATTATCCAATGTTCCAAAAAAGATTTTATATGCTCGATTAATCATATGTTTATTTTAGCATATGTTATATATAAATATTTCTGTTATTCAGAAACTTTCCACAGCAACTCAAACCATTTTCTAAAAGCATCTGCAATATCTTTATTGTCAATCATGAATCCAGTCGGGTATTTCTCTTTCCATAAAACAATTGCAACCTTATTGCCAAATATATTCACAACTCCATTTGAATCAAACCCTTTTGGCAGGACTTTTCCTTCGAAAAATTGCATTTTTGCCGTGTCTTTTTCGAGCTTTTTAACTTCTTGTTTGTCATATAGAACAACAAATTTCATTTTTTTCTTGATTCTTTCTCTTTCAAAATTTGGAATAAAATAAGGCAGCTCTGTGAATATCAATCCTTTTGCCCCTAAAACATAAACATCCTTGCCTTCCTTAAGCATTTCTGAATGGATTGTTTTTAATCCTTCCTTGCCTTTATAGACTGAGGCATTTATTTCTTCCTTTTTTATGCCTTCCAGCTGTTTTAAGTCGGGCAGAATTTGCTTAACTGCCTCTTTTTGCTCATCTACAAATTCAAGCAGCTTTTCCGGATTTACTGCCTGAAAATATTTTTTAAAGTCTTTTACAACAGAGCTTACTAAGCCAATCTCATGAAGCTTTTCCAGGCTGTCATATACCCTTGAGCGATGCATTCCTGATTCCTTTATTATCTGCTGCGCTGTTGCTGAGCCTAATTTTAATAAAGCCAGATATACTTCAGACTGGTTTCTTGTCAGGCCAATCTTTTCTAAAACTTTTGTGTCCATGATCATTATTAATGCCCTTTTCTTTTTAAATCTTTCTATAGTAATCCTAAAAAGGATTACAATGGTTTATTAACACTGCAGTAATTCCTTTGAAGTGGTTAAGTATATCACGAGTAAGGAGAAAAAAGAAAAATGACCCAAATTGAAGACAATATAAAAAAGCTTGAACTAGAAGAAAGACTATCAAAAGAGTGGCGTATATTTGAGGTTGTCCCTGCTGAATCATTGAAAATCCCAAAAATAAATCTTTTTCTTTGGGCCGAATCATCTTTACAGATTTGTTTAGAAAAAATGAGGCATTATTTGACATTTCCTTATATTATAGATAGGTGTGATACTCCTGCAGAGAGAACTGAATATATGAATGATCTTAATAAAAGAGATAAAGATTTATTTGAATATTACAAGCAAAATGCATTTTTGCCGGAAGAAAACATAAATTTGTATCAGATATCTAGATTAAAAGGGGACTACTACAATGGACACATTGGAAAGCGTTATGAAAATCTCGATAGACTAATAAACAACCTTAATGAACTAATTTATAAGCATCGGGGTGATTACACAAACAAGGACAAAAGAACATTTGACGAAAAGATAAAATTTTGTAGACAAATTAAAAAACAGGTCTATTATATTCTGGACTTTTTGTCGCAAGATAAAGATTTGTCGCGAGATAAACCATTTTATCAGAAGATCTCTTCATGGTTATTCGATAAAATAGAATCAAGATTTGTCAAAAAACAATTAAGGAGACGCGAGTATATTGATCAAATATTTTTAAAATATGAAAAACAAGAGAAATGAAAAATGAAAGTCATAAAACAAATAATAGCAGATAAAGTTTCAGATAAATCTAGTATCCACAAGTGTATAACTACAAAAGAAGTTACAAAAAAAGGATGGGTTGCAGTTGGTAAGCCGATTTCGCTCAACCTATCGATAAAACCTTCTCCATCGGGAAGAGATTGGCTTGCAGTTTGTCATTTAGGAACAGTCGGAAAGGCAGAGTATGATGGATCTGTTCAATTTTATAAACAAAAGAAAATAAAAATGACTCAAACAGAGTACGGAATAATTAAAGCAACTGAAGTAACTAAAGCACCAATTCAAGCAAGAGATTTACTTAGAGTTCCGCATAATGGTGGAGAGTTGATTGTCGGTTATCCTGCTTTTGGACCTAATACTTATGGGTCTAATCTGAGTGAGATGCAAAAAATATTTTCTCACTCAAAAGAATTCAATAGAATATCATTTGAAGAACCAACTACTGCTGAATCTATTTCAGTTTATAAGTTTTTTGGCTATAATGAGAGAGATCTATACCTTGGTCGGGTAGTACACACATCGGAAGGAGTCTTTGTTAATCCCCCAAAAAATGCGCGAAGAAATCCAATAACTGACAAAAAAACTCTTAAATATCTTTTAAATAGGACTAAAAAAGTTAATGGAATCTATCTTGGTGAAAATGATTTCGGCTTTGCCCCATATGAAACATTTGAGTACGGAGAGCAAGATTGTGACACTTTTGTAAAAGGAGGCTTAGCAAGAGTATTAGAGCATACTGAAAAAAAAGTTGCTGAGAAGCTTAGAGAAATTTCTCCTCCCAATATTCATAAGGCATATGTTATCAATAAAGATTATCAAGATTATAAGCCTGAACATGGAAAATCTGATTTAACGGCTGTTATGCTGAATAAATGTTTAGATGACATTATAGTAGATATTGGTATAGACTACCGGGTCGACTTAGAAGAAAACTACACTTTTGGTGTGTTGAATTTAGGAGAAGCCAATAAGCGCAATAAGCTAAAAATAGAGCAGATCGTGAAAGCCAAATGGAAAGGCACACCCGAAAAAATAGATGTAATCCTTGATGAGTTTTGTAATGTTCATCTTGATGAGTCTGGTAAAAGACATTTGGGGGTTTATTTTAGTGAGAATAACAGCATTTGTTGTCAGACAAGAGGGATTTTTCTATTGCAAAATACCAATGAAAGTTTACCAGATTCTTATGGTAATGCAAAGATCATATTTAATGACAATGAAGTTTATAAGGACTCTAGAAATGGAATAAAAGCCAATAGTCTAAAAAAAATTGTGATATATAACCCAGGAGAGTGGGAGAAAAAACTTGATCTAGCCTACGACGATGCCTTGGCTGAAAAACTTGAGGTAAATGAAAGATCTTAAAAAAACAATCATAGCAGGAATCTCAACTTTAGCAACAGCTCTTTTTATTTCCTTTTTTTTCTTTTATTTTAAGATTGATCCTATTCAACAATTATCTTTGCTTTCATGAATGGATGTGGTTTGCAGTAATATTCATATGTTCCCTGAGCATTAAATGTATGCGAATAGCTTTCTCCTTGGGATAATGCTTCTGAATTAAGTTCACTGCCTGAATCAGATGTTACTGTATGCGAGACTGCATCATTATTTGTCCATGTTATTGTATCGCCTTTTTTAATTCTTATTTCTGCTGGAGAAAATGCATAGCTCTTTATATTTATGCTATAAGTTTGAGAAGATGGTTCTTGCGCGGGCGGTTCTTCTTGATTTGCTTCTGCTGGCGGTTCTACAAAAGGTTGTTCATTTGTTTGTTGATTTTCAATTGATGTTTTTGAACATCCTGCTATCAAGAATATTCCCAATAAGATTATAACTAAATAGGTTTTTTTCATTTTTCACCTCTAAAACTCTAAATTATAAACCCAATCTGGGATTTTTGCATTTTTTACTTCATCATAGTGGGGCCAATAAGGTTTTATGTCAATTATCGGCGTGTTGTTTAAGATGTCCAAGCCCTGCACCTTCAAGATATTTTTATTGCGACTTATCAATTTTACTGTTGTTATTGCAATTGGATTTGGCCTTCTTGGGCATCTGCACGCAAATATTCCAACTAATGGAACATTTTCTTTGCCTTGGGGATTATGCTTGATTACATAGTCTTTCACCTTATCCATCCAGTACACTACAATAATGTGAGAGTAATCTTCAATGCCGTCTAATGCATCAGTAAGTTTTTCATCGATTATAATCTCAGATACTTCATTTGAAAAATTTCCAAATCTTGGTTCGTTCACACTGTTTTTCACAAATCCAATTGGTTTTAATGTTATCTCTTTCATTTTTATTATTATGAATTTGGTAAAATTCTCTCAAGTTCTTCAGCTACATAACTCACAATATTAGAGCAAAAAGTTTTTCTTTCAGGACTATCAAACTTATAATCAGCGGTAAGCAGATTACAGCAAGGTACATCGTAATTTTCTTTAAATTTGTCATAAATATGCTTGCATAGGTCATTAGCTTTTTTAGAATCTTCATTTTTGTCTAATCTACCATAATATAAGCCAATAGCTATTGTAGCTCCAGAAATTGCTCCGCAAATGCATCCGCTTCCTCCAATTCCGGCTCTGAATCCCGTTGCAGAGATCAAAACTTCATCACTAAATGAATGTCCTGTTTGTTTCATTGCATGCAATATTGCTTCAGTGCAATTATATCCTTCAAGATAGAGTTCTCTTGCAAGTTTGGATAAACTCATCTTCTCTTTTTACCTTCCATACTCTTCCATATCTTTATTATCCACAAGTAAACTAAGATTACCAAGCCTATTACAAGCGCTGTGTAAAGAATGCTTAAAAAATTCCAATAGCCATAATTTCCCATCATTCCATAACTCATCATATTGCCTCCCATCATGTTCATCATACCTCCTGAACCCATCATGTTCATCATTGACATCATGCCTTGATTTGTCTCGCCGCAGTAAATTGACTTTGCCATCTGAATATGCATTTGTTTTACTGTAATAGAATCTTCACTGCCCATCATTTTATGCATCAATTCATGAGATTCTCCAGGATGCATTTGCTCCATATAATAATCCCCAATTTCTTCAAACTGCTCATTGCTTAGCTCGTTGCAACTTATGTTTGAGTCAATAAGCTGTTTTGTTTCATCAAAATTTCCATGAGCAAATACAAAACCAATGCTAACCAATAAAATAAACCCTATCAATAATATTTTTTTCATTTTATTTTTTAATCCTCCTTTGTTTATAAATATTTGTTTTTAACGTAATTACTTAGCTTTCTGAAGTTCTAGACCTATATTCTACATCGTAATAAACCTTAAATATTAGGATATCTATGGATATTCTATGAGATTAATAG
>JACOZR010000001.1 GCA_016181245.1 Candidatus Woesearchaeota archaeon
GATAAAATTTGCGCCAATAAATCCCGCACCACCGGTCACTACTATTGATTTATTTTGTAAACTAATCGTCTTCATAGTTTTCAAGTCCCGTCAGCAATCCTTTATAATAGTCTAGTCCTACGGATCTCGTAACCGCAGGCAAGAAATCATCATCGGTAACCGTGCGAATATATTTTTGTACGTGCGCTCTCTTCGTCAGTGTTTCGGAAATATGCACGATATTCCACCAGATAGCTTTCTGTACCGCACCAGCTATGCCGAACCTACCAATGAGCATATGTACCAGAGATGTCATTTGATAAACGAAAAACAACTGAGGTAATACGATCAAGAGGTTTTTCGCCGACAGATTTTTCAGGTATGTGCATATCCTGTTTTTGTATGAATGAAACTGGATAAACGATGATACCATGCGTTTCGATGCGCCACCACCCTTGTGATACACAAAGCAATGGGGCCAGTATAGCACTTTGTTTCCGGAAAGCCATACGCGATGGCATAGGTCTGTTTCTTCAAAGTAGGCAAAGAAATCCCGGTCAAACAATCCTATTTTTTTCAGGATGTATATAAGCTTCTTCCCCTTCTTTTAGATTAAGGAAATCCGCTATTTTTTTAGGTATTCTTACAGCAAGGCTATTTCCAGTTCTGGTTATTTTCGTTTTCATTTCAAGCCCCCAGATTCCCTTTTTCTTTGCCACATCTTCAATTCTTCTTGTTGTTTCTGCATCTGTAAAAGATTCTCCACATTGTGTGCATAATTCAGCGGGGAACTTTCCCAGTGGAATCCCAAACATTACCTCTTCTATATGTTTCTTCTTTAAAACTCCTATATTACATATTGGGCATTTCATTTTTTCACCATCTTAGTTGTACAGTAATAACAAAATAAACATCATCTACTTTTTTAGAGACTATTCCATAATACCTATGTGTAAAAATTATTTTGTCAGGTTGTTGTAATCTCTTTACACCTTTGTTAATTCCTTCTTCAACATCATATTCAGATATGCCTCCCGCTATCATTTGTTCTCTTGAATGCTTTGTATATTTTACTTTAAGCATCAATGTAACATCTGTGCATACTGTAATTACTTAAAGTATGTAAATTTTTCCATTAACTAGTGCTTCCAAAACCACCTCTAGTTTTTTTGCTCATCTCATCAACCTCTTCCCAGTCAAATTTGTCAATTTTAACAAAAACACCTTGAGCAATTCTTTCTCCTTTTTCAACTAAAACATCTTGATTAGTAAAATTATAAACCTGAATTTTGATCTCATCCTCATTGCCGCAATAATCTTGATCAACTACACCAACACCATGAGGACTCATTAATCCTTTTCTTTTAGGAGTACTACTTCTCAAAGCAATTTTTAACATAAACCCTATAGGAGTTTCAACGATTACATTTCCAGGAATTAACCCAATAGATTTAGCTTTAATTAAAGTGTCTTCTCTAGCTAATAAGTCAAAACCAACAGCTCCAGAAGTTTCATACTTTGGTAAAGGTAATTCCTTGTCAATTCTTCTTATTTTAATTTTCATAAGTAACGTAAAGTAAACATATTTATAAAGTTTTATTGTAAAAAGAAGAATAACAAATAATTTATACATCTTAATATTATCAGGATTATATGGCTTTTATTTACTTACAGCATATTGGTTAGATTAAGATGGAACAATTTTACGATAAAGAAGAAGATATCCTAAACATCCAAATTCAAGATAAGGGGTATTGGAAAAGTATCGAGTTACCTAATGGAATAGTCATAGATGTAACAAAAGATGGAAAGATAATAAGTATAGAAATTTTAAGAGCCAGTGAGATTTTTTCAGGTGATGTAAAAAAAGTTATAGAGATCGCAAAACCAATTCCCGCTTAATTATCTATAGTAAAACTCTCCTTTTTTTCTTTGATCTTGATCTAATTGGCTTCCAGGCTTATTTATTCTTCTTCTTCCAGTAGTCTTGTCAACCCTATATGTAATATTAAGCATTTTCAAAACTTGATTCATTCCTTCTCTTTTTTCATGCGCACCTTTCATATGTCCATCAACAGCAGGAACACCTTCAAAAACCAATAATCCATCAGATAAATAATCAACAAATTGAATATCATGATCGACAATGATTGCTCCAATCTCTTTGATCACAATAAAATCCTTAATAATTTCAGCCATATTCAACCTATCTTCAACATCAACAAAAGCACTAGGCTCATCCATTACAACTAACTCAACATCTTCACTTAAACAACCAGCAACACAAACCTTTTGCAGTTCTCCTCCAGAAAGTGTGTTCATTTGACTCTGCAATAAATGTTGTAATCCCAATTTTTCTAAAATATTTTGTTTATACCACCCTGAATTAAAACTAGATCCTGCTTTCTTCTTTAAGTATTCTAAAACTGTAATTTCTTCAGCTTCCAAATACTGGGGTTTATAGCTAAAATTTATTTTTTCAGTCTTGCCTTTATCTGGTCTTTCTTGCCCCGTTATTAATTTTAAAAAGGTACTTTTACCTAAACCGTTAGCCCCAACAACACCCAAAACCTCAGACTTATTTAGTTTTCCAGAACTAACCTTCAAAGAAAAGTTTGAAAATTTCTTTTCCATTGTAGGAAACTCAAAAAGAACTTCAGCTCTTTTAGTCATGCCTGTAGGACTTTCATTAAATCTAATACTATAATCTCTAAACTTTATATTATCACTTTTGATATAGCCGTCTAAATATTCGTTAATACCATTTCTTACACCTTTGCTTTGTGAAAAAATACCGTAGGCACTTCTTTCACCATATGCAATTTGAATTTCATCAGAAATATAATCTAAAGCAGTTAAATCATGTTCAACAACAATTATTGATTTCTGCTCTTTTAACTTTCCAATTAACAAAGAAACTTTTATTCTCGTAGTGATGTCTAAAAAACTCATGGGCTCATCTAAATAGTAAACATCAGCATCTTTAATTAAGCAGACAATAATAGCTAGCTTTTGCAACTCTCCTCCAGACAGTTCTTCAACTTTTCTGTTTAACAAGTGTTCAAAAGATAATTCTTTAATCAAAATTTTGCTAAGATTTCTTTCATCATTTTTAGAAATTAAATCTTTTACAATTTTTCCCTTAAAAGCCTTAGATAATAATTCAACTCTTTGAGGCTTATAGCTTACTTTTACATTTTTATTTTGCAAATCTAAAAAGTAATCCCCAATAACAGAATGAGAAAATCTTTCATTAAGATCTAATTCTTTTTCTCCTTTAAAATCTCCTAAATTAGGTTTCAAATTTCCACTTAAAACGTCTAAAGCAGTACTCTTACCAATTCCATTCCTTCCAATTATGCCTACAACAGTACCTTTCTTGGGAACAGGTAATGTATACAATCTAAATGCATTTTGTCCATACTGATGCACTGGATCTTCTTTTAATTCACTAGGTAATTTAATAATCTTTATAGCCTCAAAAGGACATTTCTTTGCAGGAATCTTATGCATCTCAGTAACAACTTTTTCATCAATCTCAGATTTCTTGCTCTCTCCAATATGAAAACCCGCTCCTTCCTTAACTCTGTTCAGAGGATCAAACTTAATACATTCTAACTGGCACTTATTAGGGGCACATTTATCTTTATTGACTATAGCTGTAAACTTATTCATACAAAAAGGGTTTATCTATTGGTTTTTAAGTTTTATTTAAATCCCAAGGATAGGTTTAAAATGTTTTTTATTAATATATTCTAAATTTAAAATGTCAGAAATAATTTATCTCGATCCTGTACCAGCACACATCAGTCAAGTAGACTTAGAAAGACTCTTTGAAAGAGAAGAAAGATTCCAAGGAACACTAGCTGAATTGTTATTGAATAATCCAGCAACTGTAGTATACCACGTTGATCCAGAAACCACATATAGTCATGGTGATGCAAAATATGTTGAACAGCTAATTCTAGGTGCCAACTATCATAACTCTGTTGATGGAGGAGACCACAAAATAATAGTTCAACACATTCCAGAAAGAAAAGGACCATGGGTTTTCTTTATACCTCCCCCTGGTTCTAATGAAAAGGTGTTTCATCTACAAGACCTGAATCTATTAACAGGAGTTGCAAAATTTCAAGAAATGGTTCATGATTCTGTTGCAAAAATAAAAAGATTCTATCTGCACAGAGGCAATTCTTTGCAAATTTTTGAAGATTTCAAAGCTCGGGTATTCTCATTTGTGGATAAAGCAATGCCAGAAGAAAGATACGAAGAATTAGAAGGTCTATACAGTCAACAACGTGTATTAAATATAACTAGATTATGAAAATAACAGTCTCTCAAAAAATATTTGAAAAATATCCTTCCTTTGAATTAGGGGTAATTGCAGCAGAAAATATAAACAATCAAGGTTATAATCAAGAAGTTCAAAGTTTGTTAAGATTAGCAGAAAAAGAGTTAAGAGCAAATATAACCCCAGAAAAAATTTCTGAAATAAAAGAAGTAAAAAAGTGGAGGGAAACATACAGTTCTTTTGGAGCAAAACCAAGCGATTACCGTAGTTCAGTTGAATCATTGATAAGAAGAACCTTAAAAAAAGATTTACCGAAAATAAACTCTATTGTTGATATTTACAATTATATTTCAATAAAGTACTTATTCCCAGTAGGAGGGGAAGATCTATCCAGAGTAAGAGAGGATATAATACTAGATTTTGCAGAAGGGAATGAAGAATTCATACCTTTAGGAGAAACCAAGAAAGAATTTCCATGGAAGGGAGAAGTAATTTACAAAGATAGCATAGGAGCAATATGCAGGTGCTGGAATTGGAGAGAAGGAGACAGAACAAAACTAACAGAAAAAACAAAGAAAGCAGTGATAGTAATTGAAAATTTAATTCCAGAAAATAAAGAAAAACTAGGTTTAGCACTAGAAGAAACAAAAAGCTTAATAGAAAAATATTGTAATGCTAAGTGCAAAATAGAGATAATTAACTCAAAAAGCAAATATTAAAAAGAAAAAAACAATAGATAAACCATGGTAAAATGTGATATCTGCAAAGAAATTATAGAAACAACATTTCTAAACAAAATTAAAGGAACTTACATTAAAGTAAATAAAAAACAAAAAGCAGCTTGTAATGTTTGTCAATCAAAACATTCAAAAGAAGAAATTCTAAACAAACTAAAGTAATGCCTCTGTAACATAGCTCGGTCAATGTACCACTTTCGTAAAGTGGAAACCGCAGGTTCAAATCCTGCCAGAGGCTATATCAAAAAATATTCTTTAAACCATATAAATATTAATAAAACAAATATTAAATAAAAAGTTATGATGTGGACCTATGAAGAAGTTCCAGAATCAGATGTAGACATAAGTGCAAGGATATATCCAGAAGTAAACTTAGGAAATGGGTGTAGAGTAGAAGAATTTTGCGTTATAGGCAAACTACCAAAAGGAAAAAGACTAGGAGAATTAAAAACATATATAGGAGATCGTGCATTAATAAGATCAGGAACTATAATCTATGCGGGCAACATAATTGGTTTTGATTTCCAAACAGGAGATAGAGTTTCAATTAGAGAAAACAACACAATAGGAGAAAGAGTAAGTATAGGCACGGGAAGTGAAATTGCATTCAGAGTTCTTATAGGCAATAATGTAAGAGTTCATTCTGGTTGTCACATTTTTGAATATACAACCCTAGAAGACGGAGTTACATTAAATCCGGGTGTTTTCATTCTAAATACAAAATATCCTTACACAGGTAGTTCTCCAAATCTAGAACCAGTAAGAGTTAGAGAAAATGCAAGAATTGGTGCGAGAGTTACATTGGGTGCAGGGATAACAATAGGAAGATGGGCTTTAATAGGCGCAGATTCATTAGTAACAAAATCTATTCCAGATTACGCTCTAGCATACGGACATCCCGCCACAGTTAGGGGAGACATAAGAGAATTAAGAGACAAACAGGGACAGTTGGTTTACAAAACAGATTAACCAAAAGTAAAAGCATTAAATGCAAAATCTTTAGAATCAGTTCTTAATTTTAATAAATAAGTTCCATAATGCCCATTAAATAAATTATATAATCTAGGCTTATCAATAACAATATAAGCTCTTTTTCCATCAAATTCAACATCGCTTCCAGCATTAAGCTCATCAATATATTCTCCATTAATGAAAACCTCAACTTTCAAAGGCTTGTCATTTAAAGAATCAGCAACTATGTTTACACTATTAGCAGTAAATCCCAAAATTACAGAAGCACTTCTATTATCTTGTGCTCTTAAATTATCTTCATTATTCCTCCACATGCCCTCTAAATAAATAACATCTTTCTTAATATCTCCTTCAACTCTATAAGAAATCACTTTTCCAGGCTGCAATCCTTCTTTATTCCCAATATTTTGACCTCTTGGCAAGGCAAAACCAAATCCAGCATAAAGCTCACTAGTTGTCTTAACTTTTGGAGTCTTATCCTCTAATTTAGAAACATTGACATTAGCAGCTTTCTTGTCAATCTCCATCAATAATTCTTGTATTTTTTTCTCAGTTTCTTCATAACCACCTTCTCCAACATGATCATATCTAATATTTCCTTTAGAATCAATTAAATATTTATGAGGCCAGAACCTGTTACTATAAGCATTCCATGTTCCATAATCATTATCCTGCACAACTACATATTCTATTCCAAATTTTTCAATAGCATCCTGCACATTCTCAGGTTTTTTTTCAAAATCAAATTCAGGGGTATGCACACCAATTATGACTAATCCCATGTCTCTATATTTTTTATCCCATTCAACTAAATGCGGCAAAGTTCTTATGCAATTAATACAACTATAAGTCCAGAAATCAACTAAAACAACCTTTCCTTTCAAATCAGAAATCTTTATTTCATCAGTATTAAAATAGCCAGAAATACCTGTTAGTTCTGGAGCCTTTTGAAATCCCTCTTTTTTTGCCATTTCTCTGTTTATCTCTCTAAAAGTTATAATGCTTACAAGCAACAAAAGAACTAGTATTAAAATTATATTATTTTTTTTCATATAATCCTCAAATCCTTGAACTCTTTGTTAGGTATTAAAGCAAAGCCGATATAACCTTTATACTTTTCAGAATAGCATTCACTTGTGATATTAATATCTTTTCCTTCCAAATTAATTTTTTTTAAAGGATTATTATTTAACAATCTAATCAATTTTAAAGGAGGCTTTCCAAGATTATGTACTCTAGCCATAATTTCCTGCCCAATATAACATCCTTTAGTAAAAGAAACAACCTCCTGCCAATTCAAATTCAAAAGCATCTCTCTGTCAAAATCAATCCCTTGCCTTGAAATATTGTTTTCAACTAGAGTCTGCATATATTCTTCATCGTCTAATTCATTCAAATTCGGGGTTTTCTCAGATAGCAATAAATGCCCTATTCTTTGCGGTATTTTTATTCCTCCAAATTCATTCTCAGGAGAAACAGAGAAATGTTCCTCATCAGAAAAAACATGAAAAACATTTAACTTAGAAAATTCAACATTGCAACCACTTAATTTAATTAAATTGCTAGTATATTCATAAAACCTTTGATTAAACTGTTTGTCAAAAACAGTATAAACATAGCTTTCAATAAAAATTTGATCAAATAAAACAACAAGTTTCCCAAATCTATCAATTAAAGCATTCTTCCCATTAATAGCTTCATTTGTAGAAATGTCTAATATTAACTTTCTAACATCTCCAGTAATTTTAAGTACTGTTTTGTCTAATCTCTTGAATTCTCCCATAAGCAAACCCTAATAAAGAGGCAAATCTAAGTATATATATTATCTATTTTTAAAATGGCACCTGTTAAATATAAAAAATTATGTGTTAAATGCAAAAAATTTTACACTCCGTACAGTGCTCCTGCATCAAGGCAAGGATATTGCACATCCTGTAGAATCTCTTCAGGAAAATGTAAAGCAATAAATGATTTAGGCTATCAATGTCAAAATGAAGTGGAGTTTGTTGGTTACTGCAAACAGCATTTCATGTCAAAACCGATAAAAGAATTAAAAAAAGAAGCTAAGAAGCTAGCATAAGATGCCAAATCCAATAGTTGAAAAGGTTTTGAAAGATGGTGTAAACTCAGTAAATATTTCTATGTTTGATAAAGAAGCAAAGAAAAGATTTCTAGGTGAAGCTGGAGAAATTCTTTACAAACAAGGAAAATCTGTAGAAGCAATTGAAGTATTGACAAAAGCAGAAGATCTTGAAAAGTTAAGAAAACTAGGTGAAATATTCCTATCAGAGTCCAAACCAGAGCTAGCAGCTTTATGCTTTATTCCTACAAAAGATAAAGAAAAACTCAATTATGTAGCAGCATTATGTATAGGTGTAAAAAATTACAGTTTGGCTGAAAGAGCATTTGAAGCGGCAAATAATGAAGACATGGTATCTTTCGTAAAAGGAAATTTTAAAGGGAAATAGCTAAATATTTATAAATCGCTAGATTTCTAGATTCTTATGCGGGGATGCCAGAGTGATTAAAAAATCCTGGAATCTGGTCAATCTTCAAAAGAAGGACCAAATGGGCAGGTGAGATTATAAAAAGTCTCTGCCAAACTTAAGACCCAAGCATTTCCCACATTGCAACAATAAAAAAGCAATGTTAAGAAATCCTGTGGCTTAGTGCCTACGCAGGTTCAAATCCTGTTCCCCGCACATATTAAATAAAAAGTAATATAAGATGGTAAAGTCCAAAATTATTAAAAACATTAAAATACTTCAGATTATCTTATCATCTGTAGGCGTCTTAGTTTCTTTATTTTTTCTAATAGATATAGGTTTCTTTGAATATGCTTTTATGTTTATACTATTTCTGCTTCTATTAGTAACTTCAATAATTTTAAATATTTCAATAAAAGAAAAATAGATATGCCCCAGTAGCTCAGCCTGGTGGAGCACTTAAAAAGCTCAAACCCTTGGTAAGGGTGAGGTCCGGGTTTCAAATACCCGCTGGGGCTAATAAAAAATGACAGCAGAATATTTACATCCATTGATAGAAATTTATAGGAAAAAAGGGAAAAGAGCTATCCTCTCAAGACAAGAAATAAAAAGATTACTAGCAACAAAAGGCTTAGAAGGTTTAACATTAGAAAGGATTAAAGATTTAGGCGTCCTTTTATCGGCAACATTAAAAGCACAAGTAAGTCCAGAAGTATATCAAACAACTGTAAGCAGATTGTGGGAAAGCGGCGCAGTATGGGAAGGCGTTATTCGTGAAAACAACATAATAACAGAAGAAAAAGGAGAATATAGAAGGTTACATTTAAGTTATTGCGGTGCACATTTCCAAATAAATCTTGAGATTAAACAAGCTTAGATAAATTTTTATACCTTCATTTCTAATAGAAATTATGGCAGATATCAATATTGAAGAAGAGTATAAGAAACTAAAATATAATCTACCCGATTTCAAAAAATTAGATGAAGAGTTTGAAATATCCAATATTCAAGGCTTAGAAGATAAAAAGTTCTTAACAAGGTTCATAAGAAGAAAAGTAAATGAAAAGATAATTTTCTTTTGCAGAATTGTAGAAAGTATTCTTTATCCACAATCTCCCAATTACATAAGTATGGTTGAATCTAGAATCTTTACAGAAGAAGAAAAGATAGAAATGGCCGAGCTTTACAAAAAGCTTATGTATTACGAAAAAGAATCATTAATACTGGATGTAGAGTCAGATGATAAAGCATCAGCAAAATATGTCAATGAAGTTTTTAATAATTGGCCAGAAATAAAAAAACAAACAGCAGTAATAACAAGAAAAATGCAAAAATCTTGGAATGAACAAGAAAAAATAGAAAATTATACCTTTTAAAAAAGAGATGAAAAAAGTAATAGCCTTATTAGGACCGCCAGGAGCGGGAAAAGATACTCAGTGTGATCTTCTTTCTAAACAATATAAAACCAAAACAGTGTCTACTGGTAAAATTCTAAGAGAAGAAATAAAGAAAAAAACAAAGTTAGGAAAAGAAATTAAGGAAATGATGAGAAAAGGAGATTTAATCTCAGATGAGGTTGTAGAAAAGATAATAAATGAGGAAATAAAAAAGAGTAACCAATCAATAATTCTTGATGGTTCTCCAAGGGATTTAGCGCAAGCAAAAATTCTCAAAAACATAGACTTAGTCATATTCTTGAAATGTACAAAAAAAATAATAATAAAAAGACTGTTAAAAAGAGCCAAAATAGAACACAGAGTAGATGACACAAAAAAAGTGATAGAGCACAGATGGGATGTTTATGAAAAAGAAACAAAACCAGTAATATCTTTCTACAAGAAAAAGAAGATGATTAAAGAAGTGAATGGAGATGTATCAATAAGTCTAGTATACAAAGAAATATCCCCTATTGTCAAAAAAGTATTAAGTGAAGAATGATAATCTTTATATACAAAGGAGCTTAAATAAAAAGAGATGGGATTTTTCGATTATTTAAAGAGCATATTAAAGATATTTCAGATAAAAAAAACTGTAAGACTTGGTCTATATGGTCCTGTAAATGCAGGTAAATCTTCTTTAGCAAACAAAATTTCTTTAGATTGGCTAGGTGAAGAAATGTCTGAAGTTTCAAAAATACCTCATGAAACTAGAGAAATAAAGGTAAAAGAAAGAGTAAAGATAAAATCAAATGGAAAAGAATTAGACTTTAATTTGATAGACACTCCAGGAATAGCCACAAAAGTAGATTATGAAGAATTCTTGAAGTTTAAAATGTCAAAAACAGAGGCTAAAAAAAGGGCTAAAGAAGCAACCCAAGGGGTTATAGAAGCAATTAAATGGCTTGAGAATGTTGATTGTGTTCTTGTTGTCCTAGATGCAACAGAAAATCCTTATGACCAGGTAAACGTTACTATCATAGGAAATCTAGCTGCTAGAAATATTCCAGTTTTAATTGTTGCAAACAAAGTAGACCTGAAAAGCGCAAACATCAAAAGAATAGAATCGGCATTTCCTCAGTATAATGTAGTTGGAATTTCAGCATTAAAAGGAACAAACATAGAAGACTTTTACAAGGAGTTGTTTAAAACAGTGAAATAAAATGTTAAGACTACAGGTTATACCATATAGTGAAATAGCAAATTTAACAAGCGAGAGCAAGATAACAAAAGTGCTTAAAATTGCAAAAAGCAACAAGATTATTTTATTGGAAGGGAGGTTGTCTTCTACAGAAGAAGCTCTATTAATAGAAAGAACCATGAGTAATATAGATAGAAGGTTCAAGGGTATAGAAATATGTTCAATAGGGGATTCTGAAAGCCAAGATTTCATAAAAAAAGTAAAAAGAGGTCTAGCTCAATTACTTTTGGGAATAGGAGCATCTGGATTAACAATCATAGGCCCTGCATCCATAATAAAAGAAATCAAGAGAGATCCCGATAAGATAGAGTTATTAACAAAAAATATAAAATAAAATGGCGCATCAGTGTGTTCGTTGTAATAAATTCCATGAAGATGGTTCTACTAAGTTACTTACAGGATGCGATTGCGGTGGTAAATTCTTTTTCTATGTAAAATCAACCGATATTGATAAAGCGCAGGATTTGACATCAGAAATGTCCGAAGAAGAGAAAGTGCAGATGGAGCAGGATGTTTTTGAAATGGTTGGCATAGATAATAAGTCTAGACCAGTTATTTTAGATCTTGAAAGCATAAGAGTTACAAAACCAGGCCAATATGAAATTAGCTTAGTTGACTTATTTTCAGGCAAACCTCTAGTTTTCAGAATCGGAGAAGGAAAGTATATTATTGATTTAGCAAACACATTTAGAAAGGCTAAAGATGAAAAATAAAAATTCTTGGAAAAAGAAATTAACACCAGAGCAATTTAAAATTCTAAGAAAAAGAGAAACAGAGTTACCATTTACTGGAAAATATTATCTAAATAAAAAATCAGGAGTTTATACTTGTGCAGCTTGCAAAACTCCATTATTTAGCTCTGAAAAAAAGTTCACATCGCTATCTGGCTGGCCTAGCTTCTATGATGCTTTAAATAAAAAAAATATCAAATTAAAAGAAGACACAAGTCTAGGTATGAAAAGAATAGAAGTTATATGCTCTAAATGCAGTGGTCATCTAGGTCATTTATTTGATGATGGTCCTAAACCAACTGGATTAAGATATTGCATTAATTCTGCAGCTTTGGATTTCAAAGAAAAGAAAAAGTAATATAATAATTTCTAAAATAATTAAATAAATGTCAATCTATATGTGTTTAAAAGAATGTAAACCAGATAATATCATAATAGATACTTTTGAAGATCCGGGTTACAGGATGGGCAATAAAATACTCATTAGTTCTTTATACAATGAAGAAGAACAGATAGTAACTATCCTACATGAATTATTGCATGATCTCCCAGAATTCAGAGGAAAAAGTACAATAGAAGAAAGAGACGAAACAGTTGAAAGAAGAATAGAAGATTTAGCCCAAGAAATATACAAAAACAGACCAGTCATAAGAGAATTTGTTAGAAAACAATTAACGTTAGCTAAAAAATCTAGTTCTTAAAAAATTCGTTAATCATTTCAACAGGGGTCTTAGTAACTCTAAAATGTTTATCTTTTGGAAAGCATTTAAAATAATTATCCCATTTATATCTTTCATCTAAAAATACCATAACACCCTTGTCAGTTTCACTTCTTATACATCTCCCAGCATTTTGAATAGTTGTAATTATGGCAGGATAAATATACCCATAATCCCATCCTTTCTGAAATCTTTTTTCATAATAAGCAATTAATTCTTTAGTTTCTAAATCTGGTCTATTCAATGGAATCCCAACAATGAGTACAGCTTTCAAAAAATCACCAATTAAATCAATTCCCTCGCCAAAACTTCCATTGCTAACAGCCAGTAAAACAGCCCCTTGGTCTTTATAACTTTTAAATTTTTCAAGTAACTCATCTCTTTCCTGCTTGTTCATTTCTCTTTGCTCTAAAAAAGTTGTTTTCTTGCACCATTTTTCAAAGAAAGGGTTAATCTCATCTCTTAGTTTATAGCTTGGAAAAAACACGATTGAATTTCCCGGAACAGCATTCACTAAGCATGCAGATTTCAAGGCTATTTTTTTATACATTTCCTCACCTCTAACATTAAATTTTGTAGTTACTCCGGGAACAATTAAATGCAATTGATTTTTCTTAGGAAAAGGACTGTCATATTCTAATAAATCAATATTATCAAATCCAAGTAAATCTTTATACATCTCTAAAGGTGTCAAAGTTCCACTCATACCAACAACCATATAACTATTTTCGATTATCTCCTTTGTAACCAAACTAGGATCTAAACATTTATACTTCAAAGTTATAACTGGCTTCCCATCATCTCCAAATCCTTTAGTTAAAATCCTTGTAAACCCATAATCTTCACCCTGCCAGTGTTTTAAGAAGCCTGCAACACTTAAGGCAGAACTTCTTTTCTTTTCCTCGATAACTTCATCTGCAAAGTCCTTTAAATCGTGAATAGTCTGCTCATAAAAATTAATTTTAAATTCATCTTTACCAACTAATCTTTCATGCTCTTCAAAAGGAATATCTTTAGATAATTCAACCAACAACTTTCCAATATCAATTAAAGCCTCTTTTAATCCATCTGCTGCATTAAACTGCTCTGCTTCTCTCAAAGCATAATCAATAATTTTCGTTGAAATTTTATCTGTTAATAATTTCCTACATCTTTCAGGTAGATTATGGCACTCATCAAAAACAATTATAGACTTGCCTAATTCCTTATTAAACCTTGAAAGAATAGTTTTTCTTATATTTGGATTTAAAATATGATAATAATCCATAACAATTACTTTGGCTTTTTGTGCCAAAACAGCAGACATCTCAAAGGGACAAAAATGTTCCTGAGACATTTGAGAAACAACATCCTGCACATGCATTGGCCCTGCTTTTAAAGATTCATAGAGAAGATTTTCTTTCTTTGGGTTTAATTTATTGTCTTTAAAATTTTCATAATAAATACAGCTTCCTTTTTCAGTTAATTCCTTGCAATATTCCCCAAATTCATTTGCTCCTAAAAGGTCAATTCCTGACTGTGCGCACATTCCTTTTTTTCCTATAAAATCAACTGCAATAATGTCTTTTTTGAATTTCCTTTTAATTAACCTTAAGGTATCCACAACAATCTTGTGCTGCATATGCCTTGGAGTCAAAAAAAATATTGTCAAATCTTTTTCAATAGCAAATCGCAGTAATGGGCTGATAACGCTCACAGTTTTCCCTACGCCAGTTGGTGCATGTATAAGCATATGTTTCCTTTTTGTTGCACATTCATTTACATAAGTAATAAAATGCTCTTGTGATACTCTTAACTCATCATAAGGAAAGAAAAACTCCTCTTTATTTATCATAAAAGCATACTAACCAAAGTCTATATAGATTTATCTGTAGCAAAAGATTAATAAGTATAATAATAAGAAATATATTGACAGGGGGCGTAGTTCAACCTGGCAGACTTTTTAGGCCAAAAATAATCGGCTCCAGACCGATTGATTGGGGTTCAAATCCTCACGTCCCCAAATTTTTCCAAAAGCTTTTTAATATTTACTAATTGATTATTACCTAAATAAACTATTATATAATAGTAAAAAAAGAAAGATTTAAAAAGTCCTGAAAAAAGCCCATAAAGATGAGTACATTGTTTAATCAGACAAAATGCAGAGTTCTTAATAAAAATATTAATTCCATAAAGGGGGAACAATAAATGGCAGATGATGAAGATTTAAATTTAGATGATGATGAGTACGATGATGAGTCTCAAGAAGAAGAGATAGTAATAAAAGAAGATTCAGAGATGGTAATAAAAGAAGATTCGCAAGAAGACAAAGAATGGAGTTTAGGTAAAAGGATTATAGTTGGAATAAGCTGTGGAGCAGTTGCCGTAGGTGTGCTATTGGGGGTATATGAATTATGGTCAAAATACAAAAAGTCAGAACCAGAATCAGCAGAAGAAGTTGTTCTATCGCCTGAAGAAAGAATTACAATATTAGATAGTTTATCTAATAGGAAGGGATACGCGAATGCAGATAGTGCATTAGCAGAGCTATTTCGCACTCAAAAAGTTGCTAATCAGTCATCTTATGAACTCGTAGAAAGACCATCAAAAGTTTTAGATTCATTAGATGTAAGGTTAAGAAGAACAAATGGAGAGTTGACTGAAAAACAAAAAAAGTTAGAGTACATAGATAGTTTATTCCAGGCAAACAAATTTTTTGGTAGGTATGACGGCGTATTCAAGGCAGTCGAAGAACTCAAAAAGAGACCTACAAACGCAGGTTATAGTCAAAAAACATTAAACGAAAAAGTAAGACAAGCAGAAACTCAGGGAAGAGCCTCTGGATACGAATCAGGATTAGAAGTAGGAAAAGCAAAGGCATTAGAACAAATATTTTCTCATATATCAGCTCAAGCCAATGCATTAAATTATACGGTAGTAAAAGGAGCAGGATATATAGAATACACTGTATCTACGATTTCAATACCATTAGATAGATTGCCTTTGACAGGAGAGGTGTTAATAACAGGTATAGATAGAGAAGTAAGAATAAATGCTCTCAGGGAAAGGTTACTTGGGCTAGGAGTAAAAAAAGAAGATGTTGGGAGCTATCTAGAAGGAAGTGGAATTAACAAAATAAGGATTACAATCCATCCAATAACAAGAGAAGCAACAGGAGTACATGCCGAGGGCTTAAAAGGAAAAATGGATTCATACAAACCAATAAAGGTCGTGGGGGAATAAAATGAAAAAACTGGGATTATATAGTTTACCGTTTCTAACAGCTGCAACAGTGTTTGCTGAACAAATAGGAAATAATTTTGTATTATTAGACGAAGTAGAAAAAATTGTATTTGCAGCAGACTACTCTAGAATAGCAAGAGCCAAAATAGCAGGAAGCGATTCAACAGAAGTAAAAGCCAAAGTAGATTCACTATTCGAAGCAGCACTAGGTTATCAAAGAAAAACTACAGTTCCATTGTCATGGGCTTTCAATGTAGAAGGAAACAAAATAGGATTGGTCGGAAAATTAGAAGGTCCTGAATTTGCAACAGCAGATACATTAGTGGCATTGGGGGATTCAGTTGCTGTTAACCCTGAAGCAATACCTGAACAAAGAACCCAATCATCTCCATTAAGTGTAACAGGGTTTAGAGCTGGAGCTTCATATGGCGGAGTAGTTTCACCAGAAGTAGGTTTGGTATTTGGAAACAGATTAGTTATATCGGGTTCTCCATATAGCCTTCCAGATTCAAGAGATCCAGAAGGAAAAAGAACACGCACAACACCAGACCCAGTTTTTGGAACAATGTATGAAACAACAGTAGATACTGCAAGAGTAGCAAAAACAATGAGAAACCTATCCTTAGGAGTAATCTTACCTCCAGTTAAAAATTTAGAACTTACATTAGGGGGAGGAATCCACTGGGAAGAAAATGCTGTAGAAGGATATGCAGAAACACAAAAAATCGATAGAAATGGCACCCCATTAATACATGGAGATGCTAGAAGTGGTCCATTTCATTCAGGTAAAAATTCAACAGGGTATACGTTAAATGGTGGACTAGGCTATAAGATAGGAAAAAATGATGTTGGGCTGAATTACCAAAGAGTACTAGGTAAAAACGGAAGAAATAGAACAGGGATATACTATGGGAGAAATTTCTAAAAATGAAAAAAATAATTTTTTTTATATTATTATTTACAGTAATTTTAGGAATTAATGTATTTGCTTTTCCAGAATTAGAATATGCAAGATGGGCAAAGAATTATGAAAGCTCTGTAACAATAAGAAACACAGAGACAGCATCATTCTTCTATACAATTTCTTCGTCCAATGCTCCAGTATCAGTTTCAATATATGTAACAAATAGCAGATATGAACCATTAAGCCGCATGTTAACACAAACAATAACAAAAGAAGATTTTGAAAAACAAGGATACATATACAGCAATGGCGAATTAAAATTAGGTTATACAAGCGGTTTAATCACTATAGACCCTAATGATTATGAATTAACAGAAGGAAATTATAAAATTCAAATTGAAATAATAGATGAAAAAAATAATGAAAGAAACAGTGTGTTAGCATTAGATTTAATTGTAACCAAGTCAACAGATAACAAGGCTCCAACAGCAGTAATAGATGTATTTCCTTCAAAAACAGTTAAAATAGGCACACCAGTAACATTGTCTGGATTAAACTCATACGACGAAGATGGATTAATTTCAGAATATATATGGTCTCATTTTTCAGGATATGAAACATTTGAATTCGATGAAAAAGAATCTGCAATAATTGTTACACCGACTAAAGAAGGATTTTTCTCTTTCACATTAAAAGTTAAAGACAACGAAGGATTAGAAAGTTCATTAGTTTTAGAAGAAGTTAGAGTAGTAGCAGAAATTTCAGAAGACAATCAAGCGCCAATTGCAAATGCCGGCCAAGATTTAACTGTTGAAGTAGATACAATAGTAACATTAGACGGCTCATTATCTTATGATCCAGAAGGAGATAAAATTACACATTTATGGAAACAAATAGATGGAGAAAATGTAGTACTATCTGGAATAACAACTGCAACTCCAAGTTTCTTAGCATCAAAAACAGGAGAATACGTATTTGAACTAACAGTAATGGATTCCAATGGTAAAAGTAGTTCAGACCAAGTAAAAGTCACAGTTTTACAGGGTGAAAACAAAAACCCAGTAGCATTATTCAATATTCCTGCAGAAGCCAGAACTGGAACAATAGTCCAGTTTGATGCATCCCAATCATACGATGACGGTAAAATAGTCGAGTATAAATGGGAAACAAATGATGAAACTTTTTTTGGTAAAGTAGCAAGCTATGTCTTTACAGTGGCAAAAGAATTTATTGTAAAGCTTACAGTAACAGATGATAAAGGAGCCACATCTACATTAGAGAAAGTAATAAACATAAGAAATGATTTATATCCTGGAGAAAACTTAGCTCCGATAGCAAATGCAGGTTTAGATCAGTCTGTAAGTATTAATAGTGTTGTAACATTAGACGGCTCATTATCTTATGACCCAGAAGGGGATAAATTATCATACATCTGGACACAAATGGAAGGTTCTTTGGTAAAATTAGAAGATGCTGCAACAAAGAACCCAAGATTTACACCAAAAATAGAAGGAAGATACAAATTCTCTTTAGTGGTAGTGGATAACAAAGGATTATCAAGTCAGCAAGATGAAGTAATGATTACAGTATTGCCAAAAGAAAGTGAAGTAATTCCTCCTGAAGAAGAAATTTCAAGAGAAATTCACAAGTTTACAGTTGCATCTGCATTCATTAAAGAAAACGAAGAAAGGTTAGATGTATATGTTAAGGTAAGGAACAGGGGAAATAACAGAGAAGATGTAATAATCTCAGCAACAATATTGCCAACAGGAGAATATGCATCAACTAGAACAATAGCAGAGATGAAGGAGAATAGTTATGAAGTATTGTCTTTAAGTAAACCTCAAGAATCAGGAAGTTACATAGTAAAGATAGATATTAGCAATAGGAAAGACAGAGATGTATATTATCTTCCATTAGAGGTTTAATGTCACCGAAAGGTTTATATACCTTTTTATGACTATAAAATAATAACAATCACCTTAAGGGGGTTATGAATAAAATGAAAAAGTTACTAAGCATAATGTTAGCATTTTTAGTAGTTCTGAATGCATTTCCATTAGTAAGTGCACAGACAAGCGAATTATCATTCGAAGAAATTGAAGTTGAAGGAACTTCTGTTGTATTGAATGATGAAGTAATGAGTGTAGCAGTAGTAAAAGATTTAACAGATAATAGAGAAACTACATTACCAATAAGAGTAAGATTAAGTTCTGTAAAAGAATTCAAAGACTTAAAAGTTTCAGCATGGGTTGGCGGATATGAGTTTGGTGTTCCAAGAGACACATCAGACCCATTTGATATGACCCCATATAACACACAAGTTGTTAAGACAGTTGTTTTAAATGTTCCACTACCTAAAGACTTAGAGTCATCCAAAGAGTACAAATTAAACATTGAAGCATTCAATAATGAAATAAGCATCAAGAAAGAAATAAAATTGAATGTTGAAGGTAAGAGACATTTCATAGATTTATTTGATGTTGTTGTAAACCCTGGCTTAAAAGTTGATGCAGGCACACCTTTAATTGTAAAGGCAAGACTTGAAAACCTTGGAGACAGAGTTGAAGACAATGTAAAGGTAACAGCTAAAGCAAATTTAATGGACAAAGAAGGTCATAGCTTTACTGTGTCTGATAGCGACTTCATAGATGAGTTAGTTCCAAGATCAGAAGAAAAAGGCGATGATGAAAGCTCAACATCAACTGATGATTTATTGTTAATAATTCCTAAAAACACAAAGCAAGGAAACTACAAATTATTTGTAGAAGTTAACTTTAACAGAGGAACTGAAACAGTTTCCGCGGAATATGATTTAACAATCAACGGAAAGGAATCAGCATCATCTGATGGAAGTATTTTGATTTCATCTTCAGAAGCAAGCAAGAATACACCAAAAGGAACACAAGTTGTTTACCCAGTTCAAATTGCAAACCTTGGTAATGAAGCGAGAACATTCACTTTTGAAACCACAGGCGTAAAAGGATGGGCAACATCAAGCGTTGAGCCTGCAATTTTAACAGTTGCACCTGGTTCCACATCTGAATTATTTGTAACAGTAACTGCTGCTCAAGAAGCAACAACTGGTTCACACATCTTTGCATTAAAAGTGCTAGACAACAATGAAGTTGTTAAAGAAGTGAACTTACAAGGTCAAGTAGTATCAGTTGCACAAAGCACTACAAGTGATTTCAGAAAGGGATTAGAGATGGCATTCCTTGTATTGTTAGCTCTTTTGATTATCCTTGGAGTCGTAGTTGCAATAAGAAAGGCTACAATGAAGAGTGAAACTGAAGAGAACAAAGGGGAAACTTATTACTAAGTTTCTTTTTTTCTTTATTTTTTATTTATTTTCTAACTAATTTTGATGGCCAGCCAATATCTTCAAGTTTTTTGATGACTTGATCATCGCCAAAACAATTTTTTACTTTTTTAGCTTCTTGCAGCGTAAAAAGTTGCATATTTTCTCCTTCTTTTTGATTCAAAAGTTTCATGCCTGGGAGAGGAGCTAAGAAAACATGTCTTTCAATAGTCCCTCTTTGATCAGTAGTTTTTACAATCCCTATTGAAAAAAACTGTTTTAATTCATAACTAAGTTCCTCCCTTACCTCTCTAATCAAAGCCTGTTCAGGAGTCTCTCCAAATTCTATCTCACCGCCAAAACATCCCCATTCTTCTCCGTGTTTGCTTATGCCTCTCCTATTTTGTAAAAGAATTCTACCTTTATCATCATAAAATATAATCAATGCTTTTCTATTCATATACAGCAAACACAAAACGAGATATATTAACTTTGTGTCTAAATAAAGAATACACGTAGTTTAGACATGATATTACAACAATATATTTTCTACTACAATAAAGTATATATATGGTTTTAACTTTTTTGAGTAATAACAAATGGGAAGTGATCATAAATGAACAAAAGGGGAAAGGAAATAATCATCTTATTGGTCTTACTAATCTTATTATTACCGAATATAAACGCAGAATTTATAGCTACAACAGAAGAAAGTGAAAAGACAGTATGTCAAGGCACAACAAGCGTTTTCACAGTATTTGTTGAAGGTTCTGGGAACATTAACATTAATAAAGAAGGAACAGCCAGTCCTTTTACTACAATTGTTCCTTCAGGTTTAATTCTTAGTTCAAATAAAAAACCAATATTCATTTATGCAACACCCAGTTCAAAAACGCAGCCAGGCATTTACAACCTTGATTTAAAGGTAAATGATGGTTCAATAGAAAAAATAATGCCATTAGAGATAGATGTAAAGGACTGCACAACATTTGAAATCTCAGGCACGACTGGAAAAGAGGTATGTGGCTGTGAATCACAGCAATTTGAATTTGAAATAAAAAATACTGGAATCTACCAAGAAACGTATGCTTTATCAGTAAAGGGTGAGGCTAAAGATTTCACAGAACTAAATAAAAATGAAATAAAACTAGATCCTGGTAAATCAACAAAGGTTTTAGCAGTAGTAAATGCCCCGTGTACGAGTTTCGGAGTTAAGGGATTTTCACTAAATGTAGAATCAAAAACAAGCAATTCAGTTGCATCAATAGACAACACAGTAAAGATCAACAACTGTTTTGATTATAATGCTGCTACAAGCACAGAACTTGTTGAGATGTGCGAACGCACAAAGGAAGAAATAAAGATAACAATAGGAAATACTGCAGATAAAGGTAATACATACAAATTAAGTGTAATAGGCCCTGCATGGGCAAACCTAGATAAAAAAGAAGTTGCAGTAAGTGCAAAAAATAGCGAAATAGTAAATTTAATCCTATCTCCAGACTACAAGGTTCAGGGAAGTTTTGATGTAGAATTAAGAATAGAAGACACAAATGGAAAAATAAAAAAAGATAAAATAATAAAAACAAGTGTAAAAACTTGCCACGACGCATCGCTTGACATAATAAACCCTGTAGAAACAGTATGTCAATCAATACCAAGAGAAGTTCCTGTATTCATAAAAAACACAGGAGAGTACGATAAAACATTTGGGCTGGACTCAGATACTGAATGGGCGTCAGTATCTGAGAAAAGACTAACTGTTGATGCTTCTGATGAAAAAAAAGTTGCATTAATCTTAACCCCAAATGAAGCAGTTAAAACAGGAAAATATCCTGTAAAACTAAGACTCTCCTCATTAGATGATAGCAATATTGTAAAAGAAGATTCAATAGAAGTTAACATCATAACACTAAGTGAATGCTATCAACCAGCAGTTATTGCAAAAGATATAATAGATGTAGCTGCCGATAGCACTACAACTTCCGCCATAACTATAACAAATAATGGACTAGAAAAAGCAGACTATGAAGCTTCTATAACCGGGGCAGCATCAGGCTTCGTTCAGTTAAACCCAAGTGTGATAACAGTTGAGCCTAAAAAATCAGAAGTAGTTCAATTATACATTGCTCCAACAATAAGAATAGAAAAGGGAAGCTATACAGCTATACTCTCCATAAAAGAAAAAAATTCTGGAATCCTTGAAGAAAAAGATATAACAATCAATGTAAAAGAAGCATCAGAAATAGAAGAAGTTGAAGTAAAAAGTGAAGAAAATAAAGTTACTGGAAGGATTTCTGGATTATTTGGTCCAAAAGAAGAAGATACAAAAGAAGAACAAAAAAAGCTAGGAAGCTTTAAACAAGAAACAATAGTAAAAGAATCAACTGAATTCATGCTAAACGGAAATTCTCACAATCTCTCAATAGAAGAAGTGCGAGAAGACTCGGTTACACTAAAAATAACATCTGATCCAATTATAGTAGTCTTGTTCCTAAATGACGTAAAAGAAGTAGATGTTGACGGTGATGGAACTAATGACTTAAAATTAACATTGGAATCAATTGAAAATAAAGTGCCAACAATAAAAGTTCTTGAAATAAATTCAAAAGCAGTGATTGAGTCAAATGAACCTGGATTTTTTTCAAAATACAAGAACTGGATAATTGGTATAATAGTAATACTAATCCTAGTGATAATTGCAAGCATCTTCTTATCAGACGATGAAGATGAAAAGGAAACAAAAGAAGAGGATGGAGAAGAAAAGATCAAAGTAGGAAGATATATTCTTGGAGTGCTTGTGTTGGGTATAGTAGCCTGGCTTTTAAGTGAATATGGCCTGTTATCTTATGTAGAATTATATAAGTACTACATAATAATAGGATTATTGGTATTATTCATCCTGATATTGCTTATCAAATATTGGGAAGAAATTTCTTCATTCTTCGAAGAAGAAATTGAAGAGGAAAAGAAAGAAGAGAAAAAACCAGAACATCATGAAAAGAAAGAAGAAAAACATTCAGTAAAAAAAGAAGTGAAGGAAAAGAAAGCAGTGAAAAAGTAATGAGAAGTCGTGTATATGAATCACAATCAATAGTTCTAGAAGTTGAAGTTACAGTGTTACCAATTGAAGTGGGAAGATACAATACATTTTCAGGAATACCTTGTATTATCACAAGTGTAAATCACACGGATTTTAAGTACATGCTAAATGAACCAGCAGTAATAGAATGGCACCACTCAGGATTGCGAGAATTTAGTAAAGGAGACAAACTTAGAGTATATGCAACACCTAAAGAAATAGAGCATTTAACAGTAACTTATCCAAGAAGAATAGACGCAGTAGATGAAAAAGGTAAAGTGAAAAACAGACATTTTTGTTAAAATGAGATATTAATTTGCATAAAAAACAAACTTAAGAAAGCTTAAAAACACATATTTCTTTATGTTTTTAGTAAAAGAGGTTTAGATAAAATCTCTAAAGTTAATTCTTTAGAACTGGAGAGAACTAAAATGATACTCCTCGACCTAAAGGTCGAGGTATCTGATGAGGGCTTACTCAAAGAGTTGTCTGATGTTCAAAATTCCAGCCATGTTGGCTTTGCTGGATGTAATGCTGGATCGTATCAGCAGTAACATTACCTACTGACCTGTAAAACTTTCCAGCACTCCAGAAATGCCCTCTTCGGAGATATGTTTCCCGAAGAGAAGGGAAAGCATGCAATATTCTGTATGCAGAATTTCCCTTAAACAGCTGCACAACCTCGCTCACAGAGTAACGGGGTGGAAATTCAACAAAAAGATGTATATGGTCTGGCTGAATTTCCAAAGCATGGATTGTGAAGTTGTATTTGTATGCAACTCCACGAAAGCTTTTTTCACAAAGCTTTTTAACGCCAGGGTACCTGAAATAAGAGTACCTGCACTTTGGGACAAAAACCAAGTGATATGTGCTTTGCCCATATCCATGTTGAAATGCTTGAAGTTCCATTTTTGCCTCCTGCGCAAAGATTTGGAACACAGCTCACGCTAACTCAAACTGTCGTTGAGTGCGCGAAATTTCCTTGCGCACTCTTTATGATTAAAAATGTTTAAGAAAAAACTAACGGAGGATGGCAATTCCTCCCAGCACTAAACTGCTGGGTACCCTTGCCATATATGTAATGGAAATGGAAGAATCTTATAGCATTAAAGAAATAAGAGACCTAATTGAGAAGCATAGAAGATCTGCAGAACAGGGGGATATACCGAATAGAAGTCTACAAAGTAGATTAGACGAAATAGCAAATGAAATAAGGTATGAAGGACATTATGTAGGCGGGGACTCTGATGAAGCCAGAAAATTATTAAGTGGATTTGGTGCAGATAATTTTACAGCTTGGCATTTAGGAGAGTATTAAGTGACATTTTTATACAGGCTATTAGGAATTCCGGGAGATTTAGAAGAAACAATCGATAAATCTGACACAAGAGGAATTATTCCCGAAGTAGTTCTTAGAAGAAAAAGAGAAAATTCGCTAAATCCAAATAGTGTAGAGTATAAGTACAAATTGAGAATCCTAGTTGGAAGAACAGGATTTACAATATCAGAATGGACAAGATATTTTAACAACTATATTCCCGGAATAGATAAAAAACCAGCATTATTAAAAATTGAAGATAAACATGCCATGGGCAGAGCTTATGAAATCGCTGAAGAACTAGCTACAAAAGGAGGCACTAATAGAATCGTTAGAATAAACGGTAAATTCTACAATCTATTTAGGGTTTAAAATAAATCTAAACTTTCAAACTAACAACATTGCTAACACCATTGTTCATACTAATCCCATAAATTTGGTCGGCTTCTGAAATTATAGCATCATTATGGCTTATCACAATATACTGCGCTTTTTGAGAATACTGTGAAAATAATTTACTTAATTTCATAGAGTTATTTTTATCTAAAGCAGCATCAACTTCATCAAATAAATAGAAACTAGCAGGTTTATACTCTTGTATAGCAAATATAAAGGCCAAGGCAGCCATTGTCTTCTCTCCACCGCTTAGTCCTTTAATGTCCAAATATTTATTTCCTGTAATCTTGACTTTAATATCCAATCCACCATTAAAAGGGTCTTCTTCATTTTCTAACTCTAAATACGCTTGTCCTTTAGTTGTCAATTGATTAAATATTTCTCTAAAATTCTTTTCAATCTCATTAAAAGTTTTCATAAATAATCCTTTCTTTTTGCTTTCAATTTCCTGCATCATAGAAACAACATCTTCTTTTTCACTTTTCAATTTATCAGACTTGTCAACTAAAGAATCATATTCTTTCTCAAGAGACTCATAAACTTCCAAAGCTTTGAGATTAACATTGCCAAATTTAATCAAATCCTTTTCACCAGAATGAATATCAGACTTTAGCTCATCTAGTGTAACACTTTTTCTTAAACTAACCCCTATAAAAGGCTCAAATTCTTTTTCTAAACCTGCTATCTCAGCAGTAATTCTGGCTTTATCAATAGAAAAGACATTAAATCGGTTATTCAAGGCAATAATTCTTTCTTCTTCTCTTACTAAACTAGTCTCTTTTTGTTGCAATTGTTCTTGTATTTTATTCCTTTTATTAAATAAGTTTTTGAATTCAGAATAAAACTTCTGCTCAATTGCTTCTTTTTGTTTTAAATTTGCACCAACTTCTTTAATTGAAACCTGTAATGTTTTAATTTCATTGCTAAAGTCTTCTACTTCCTTATCATGATCTTTCAAGATTTTGGCAATTTTTTCATATTCAGGAATCAACATGCTATCCAACTGATTGGTCATGTTCTTAATATCAGAACTTAAAGAAGCAACTTTTCCCCTTAACGTTAATCTCTGGGTTTCTAAACCAGAATCACTAGATTCTTTTTGTTTTTTGTCTCTTAAAAGTTGAATTTCTCTACCTAAGCTTGTTATATCTTGTTGAACGTCATCAATTTCCTTGTTTAATTTATTTAACTGTAACTTTAATTCTTTTTCTTCATTTTGAAGCTTGTCAACATCAACAACACCAGTAGTTTTCTCTATCTTAATAATCTCTATCTCTAAATTAGCTTTTTGTTCCCTTAATTTAAATAATAAAACTTCATTATCTGTTTTATTTTGCTCTAAAACATCAATTGCATTTTGTAAGTGAGAAACTTCTCCTTCTAATTTCATAATCTCATCATTTACATCCTTTTCTTTAAACCCTAAACCCTCTCTTCTTTTTCTATAACCTCCAATCATAGCACCGCTTGTTTCCATTAAATCCCCATCTAAAGTTACCATTCTAGAACTTCCAATACCTAAATCTCTGGCAACATCAACATTGTCAACAACCAAAGTATTCCCAAAAACATAACTAAAAACATTATTAAATTTAGATTCGAATTGAACAAGATCTAGTGCAGAACCATGAATTCCTTTTCCTTTCTTGACAGGGGAACTAGAAACAGGTTTCATCTTATTCAAAGGTAAAAAAGCAACAATGCCCATTTTTTTCTCTTTCAAGTATTTTATGCACTTGCTTGCAACTAAGTCATCCTGAACAACAACAGCATTAATTCTAGGACCAGCTGCAACTTCAAGAGCTAAAGAATATTTTTTATCAACTTGTCCTAACTCGCCAACGGTATTGAAAACTCCACCAATGCCTGCTTTAAGAATTTGTCTTATCGAAAGATCTGAAGCATTTCTCTCTCCAATCCCTATATTTCTCGCCCTTAATGTAGCTAATTTTTCATTTTTTTCAACCAATTCTCTTCTATTTTTCCCCAACTGAGAAGCATACATGGCATCATTATTCAATTTTTTACTAAGCTCATCTGCAACTTCCTTAAACTCTTTTTTGATCTTGCCAATGTCGCCAGAATTATTTTTAGAAGAAAGAACTAATTTTTTTAATATCTCTTCTAATAAATAGGAAATTTTATCTTTTTCCCTTAAGAAAACCTGTTCTTTATCTTTAAAAGAATAAAGCATTTCCTGCTTTCTGGTGATATGCGAATCTAAATCGTCTCCATCTTTGTCTTTAGAGCCTTTTATTTTGGAAGCAATAACTACTTCTTCCTTGTCATAATCATTTTTTTCTAAAGTTAATTTTTTAATATTCTCTTTAATATCACTAATTTTCTTTCCTAATTCTTCTCTATCAGATTTTAGTTGTTTTTTTCTATTGTCTATTCTTAAAAGTTCATTTTGTAAGGTTTCTAACCTGTTTTTGCCTCTTGATAAAGTTTCTTTTAAAGATTCAACTTCTTTATGTAATTCTTTTTGTTCCTTTTCCCCTTTAAGCTCTATCTCTTCACTTATCTTATTAATTTCATTCTTAACAAATTCAACATCATTTTTCAAAGACTGAATCTTCTCTTCTAATTTAATCTTCTGCTCTTCATGTTGTTTAATATTGCTTTCAACATTCTTCAAGTCATCTCTTTTCTTTTTTAACTGCAAATCAAATAATGTAGCTTTGCTTCTTTTGATGTTATCTTCTAAATCCCTATACTTAACAGCCTGGTCTCTTTCACTTTTCAATTCCTTTAGGTATGTGCTTCTCTCAGTTAATACAATTTCAATTTCTTTTATTTTAACTTGAAATTTCTCAAGCTCCCTCATTGCTTTTTCTTTTTTATCTTGATACATAGAAATCCCTGCTATATCTTCAATAATTTGTCTTCTTTCATCACACCTCATCTCCATAAAGTGTACAATATCTCCTTGCAAAATTATATTATGTCCATCGGGGTCAATATTAGCAGCACTAAGAAAATCTACAACTTGTTGTTTTGTCATTTTTGAATTATTGATTTGATAAACAGAATTTCCAGTTTGCTTAACTATTCTTGTAATTGCAATCTCTTTTTCTTTTAAAGGAAATAACTCATCAGAATTGTCAAAAACAACAGTAGCTTCTGCTTCCTTAAATGGCTTAGAATCCTTGCCACCATTATATATCAAATTGGCAGTTTTTTCAGCTCTCATGGATTTAGCAGAACTTTTTCCCAAAACAAAAGTAATCAAATCAGCCACATTGCTTTTTCCGGAACCATTTGGACCTATAATACAGTTATAATTATTACCAAAAAGAAGTTCAGTCTTCTTTGCAAACGATTTAAACCCCTTGGCAGAGATACTTTTAATGACTGTCATATTTTAAAACAGAGGATTTCTTGACCTATTTAAAGTTTTCCCGTTATAAGCCTTGAGATAAGCAAATAGAGCCTTAAAACGGGCTAATATGAAATCCTAGTTTTTATTAAGAGGCTTACCGCCTCTTTGTTTGTTTTGATAGAAACAAAAAACAAAAAGAGGTAAGCCAGATGATAAAA
>JACOZR010000002.1 GCA_016181245.1 Candidatus Woesearchaeota archaeon
CCATCTGAATCTCGATAGTCAATTCTAAGAAACACAAGTCTGGGTACAAATGACAAACCTACCTCCAAAGGAACCTCGACCTCTACGGTTTCTATTGGTTTTTGTACCTGTTGAATTGATGTACAGGAAATTAGGGTAACTAAAGAAATAGACATAAAAAAAGTATTTTTTAATTTCATCTTAAGAAAAGTAATGCTTCAATCTTTAAAAGTTTTTATTTAAAACTAAATATACTTTCAACTAGTGCATTTTAATCAAATAAACATACAATTCTTCAAAAAACATTTTCTTAGTTTCTAAACATTTAAACTTATACTTATTTTCATTCAAAATAGAATCAACTTTTTCTTTATTCGTTAAAGAGCTAAAAACAATTAATATCTCTCCGTTTTTATTCAAATATTTTTTAGCATCAATTAAAAATCTTTCAATGATTTCATATCCTTCTTTCCCACCAGTTGTAACATTTCTAATCTCAAAGTCTTCAAGTTCATCTTCTGGCAAATAAGGGGGATTAAATATAATTAAATCAAACTTTTCATCAATATTAGAAAACAAATCAGAGGTTTTAACTTTAATTCCTTTAGATTTAACAAATTCAATCACTTCTTCATCAATATCAACAGCTAAAACATCTTTAGCACCAGATTCTAAGGCAGTTTCTGCTAATATTCCAAAACCAGTACCCATATCTAAAACTTTTTTGTCTTTAGCTAATTTTTTGACTTGTTTAACTAATAAAAAAGAATCTTCATCAGGTTCATAAATCATTTTATAGCTTTAAAATATTCCCTAACCCTATCAGTTATTGAATTAATATAATACTTTTGTATTTTTTCTTCAAATATTTTTTCTAAAGGTTCATTTTCATTTATTCTATACTTATTCTGAACAGATTCTATTAAAAATAAATCTTTCAATCTTTTCAATTGTCTTCTTATATTAGAAGAAGCAATTCCTTTTGCAGGTAACTTTTTTTCATTTCTGTTTTTAATAACAAAAGATTCAATCTGTTTGGAATCTAAAGGTTCATTAGATTCTAAAATAACATGTAAGATATCAACAACTATATCTCTTGAATCTCCTGGTTGTAATAGCCCTATAGACAAGCACAACTTCTTAACCAGTTCTCTTTTATCATCGCTAGAAGGCTTCTCATATTTCCTTAAAGTAATTTCAGCTAAGGGAGAATCAGTTGCTATTGTTTTGGGCATATTAATCTTAACTTACTATTAGTATTTAAAATTGTTTATTAGAAAGGTTTTTAAATTTCTTAAAAAGAAGCCTCATAGATTCTTATGGAAAATGTAATTGAAAAAAGAGTAGAAAAGATAAAATCTATTTTAGGTAACTTTAATCTTAATGAAAGTAAGGTTAAATACATAGGCTTATACTTAATCTCATTATTAATAGTTTACCTTGTATTCCAAAATAAATTTGTGGTTGGAAAGTTCTACTTGTTTGTTCTAATCCCTATAGTATCAATAATACTCTTATTGCTTGGGAAATATGTGGCAGGAATGCTAACAAGCATAATAGGATTTGCTTCAATATTAAGGTTACAATCATTACCAAACCTCATAGATGCAACAACAGGTAAATACATCACAGCAGACCCTGATGCTTTAGCATTTTTAAGATATACAAAAGAAATAGTTGAAAACGGAGCGTTATCTGCAGTAGACACATTAAGGTATTACCCAGAAGGTTACAGTAATCTAGCAGAATTTAACTTTCTTTCTCAAATTGTTGCAGCATGGTATAAACTTTTACATTTGTTCATACCTTCACTTTCAATTGAGTTGATTCAAACAACATATCCTGCATTTTCATTTGCAATAGCAATGGTTTTCTTCTTTTTATTTGCAAGAAGATTATCTAATACAAAAGTAGCTGTTTTGGCTACAACAATATTGTCATTTATTCCAATGTTCTTGTTTAGAACATTAACTGGTGTTTCGGATAAAGAAGCTCTGGGTTTAGCCTTTATGTTTGCAGCATTCTACTTTTACATAGCCGCAGTTCAAACGCAATCAATAAAAAAATCAACAGCACTCGCTCTTTTAGCAGGATTATCTACAGGCTTCCTAGGCTTAATCTGGGGAGGGGTAAGTTTCATTTTCCTTATATTTGGTATATTCAGCATAGTAAAGATAACAGCAAATAGCTTCACAAAAAAAGACTTTTACAATTATTCAATTTGGATGTTTACAACAATGATTGTACTAAGCTCATTTTATCCAGAAAGGTTTACATTAAACGCGTATTTAACATCAATAACAACAATGATAATGCTCGCTGCTTTCTTCTTCTGTTTAATCCACTTTCTAATAATCCACTTAAAATTATTTGGAATACAAGAAAGATTTAAAGACAAGTTTCCATCTTGGATGATAAGCGGTTTAATAACTGTTTTATTTTCAATAATACTCTTTTCAATAATATATGGTCCAACTTTCCTTTTGGATCAGGTTACAAATTTAACGAATTCGTTAACAAAGCCATTTGCACAAAGTAGGTGGGCTATAACTGTTGCAGAATCCCATCAGCCTTTTTTCAAGGGTGGCAGTATGTCATGGATAAATGAATTCAATAATAACAAGTATATAATCTTCTTATTCTTCATAGGCATAATAACTGTCTTCTATAAATTAGCAGGAGATATAGGTAAAAATAAGTGGTTAGGCACATCTTTATTCAGTATATTCATATTTGGGGTAATACTAAGCAGATATTCTGAAAGTTCAGTATTCAACGGAGAATCTTTAACATCACAAATTACATACTTTGGGTCCATAGCAGGATTATTCATCATGCTATGTGCAGCATCTTATATATGGTTTAAAAAAGACAAGCAATTATTTGAAAAATTAAAGGAAATAAAAAAAGAATATTTCTTTGTGATAATCTGGTTCATAATAATGGCAATCGGAGCAAGAAGCGCTTTAAGGTTATTTATCGTTCTTGCACCGGTAGTTTCTTTTGTAGCAGCTTATTTCATTATAGAACTGTCAGAATACTTAATAGGGCTAATAAAAACACAAAAAGAAAGATTTTACAAAATATCATTTACCGTAATATTGATTTTTTTTATAATGTCAATACTTTGGCCTCTTGGCTCTGTGGTGTCAGCGGTTCCAGTAGCAAAAAGTATTCCAATAATAAATCATGATGGCTTGGTATTCCAATTTGCTTCAGCTTCATTAGGCGCAGCTAGAGGCACTGGTTCAGTATATGATCAACAATGGCAGCTAGCTGGTAAATGGGTAAGAGAGAATACCAAAAAAGAAGCCGTGTTTGCTCACTGGTGGGACTATGGTTATTTGGTTCAAACTGGTTTTGGCAGAGCCACATTAACGGATGGGGGTAATGCAATTGGCTCGAGAAATTATTTTTCAGGTCGTCATTTAATGACAGCTCAAAGTGAAAAAGAAGCATTAGAATACATGAAAACATATGGAGCAACTCACTTATTATTTGTCTCAGATGAAATAGGAAAATATCCCGCTTATTCATCAATAGGCTCAGATGCAAATTATGATAGATTTTCTCAAATAACAACTTTCTCATTAAGCCAGCAGGAAACAAGAGAAACAAGAAATGCAACAGTATTGGTTTACAAGGGCGGAGCGCCTTTGGAAGATGATTTAAATTTTAATGGAGAAATATATCCCGCAGGAGCATCAGTAATAGGAGCAATCCTTGTTCCAATAACAAACGCTGGAACAGACAAGCAATCAGTTTCTCAGCCTTCAGCAATATTGGTTTATCAGGGAAAGCAAGTTGAAATTCCAATAGGCTGTGTCTATATAGACAAGCTTTACAAATTTGAAAATGCACCATTAAAATCCTGTTTGAGAGTAATGCCAACATTCACAAATAATCGATTAGACAATGGAATAGGCAACGCACTATATCTATCTCCGAGAGTATCTCAGGGGTTATTTGCTAGGTTATACTTATTAAACGAACAAATGGAAGGATTTAAATTGGTTTACTCAGATGAAAGTGGTGTTCCTCATGCTTTCTACAACGGGAGATTGATAGGCCCATTAAAAATTTGGGAAGCAAAATATGATGAAAAAGTAGAAACAGTTCCAGAATACTTAAGGCCAGAATTACCAGATCCTAGCGTAAACTTGGTAAGAAGATAAAAATTCAGGGAGCCTTCCATGAAAGAGCAGTTAAAAGATAAATTTCTCTATATTCCAGTATTTTTATTATCCATTTATCTACTGTTCAGGTTAATAGACACATCTTCTTTAATCAATAACTTTCCTTTAGATTTTGCAAACGACTTAAGTGCCCATTTGGCAAGATTGCATTTTCTGAGTGAATATGGCTATCACAATTTAGTCCCAAATTGGTATAATGGATTTGAATACATCTTGTTTCAAACTTATCCTCCAGGCTTTTACTTTGCAGCTTTGCCTTTATACAAACTACTTAACAATGTGCAGTTAACAGCATACATCTCACTAGTACTAATTTACATTTTGGGATTTTTATCAACATACCTCATCTTCAAAAACGATATACCAAGCAAAATAAAGAGAGTAGCATTTTTCCTGTTTTTCTTTGCTAATCCTGTAAGCATAGGTTATCTGTTGAGATTAGGAAAACTTCCAGAATTAACAGGATGGTTGTTAAACATAATAATTTTAGGTGTAATAATTTACTATAAAGACAAGCCATTAGACAAAAAGTTCTTACTTTTCATACCATCTTATGCAGCCTTATTGTTGTCTAATGTTTCTTCATTTATAGTAATGTCTCCATTAATTTTGGGGTTTATACTGATTAAAAAAAACAAAGAAAAAGTTTATGTAGTATTATCAGTATTAGCAGCTTTAATAATCACATCATTTTGGTGGATTCCTTTTTATTTGAATTCCTTAAATAAAAGTATAAGCAGTGAAGCAGTTTATACTAAATGGCTGACAGAAAACGCACCAGATTCCTTCTTCACATTTACAACAGACAAGGTAACAGCAATATTGTCTTCTCTAACACTAATAATCCTCTTTTATCTATACTGGAAAAGCAAAGAGAAATCAAGAAATGAATTAGTTTTATTTTTGCCAATGATTATAACAGCACTACTAATATTTATAACGCCATTTACATCAGCAATGACATTTATACCAATATTTAACAGACCACCAGTAGATACATTTACTATAGGTTTTCTATTAATAGCAATTTATTTCTTCCTAAAAATAAACTATGGCCAGAAGCAAGAAAAAATAATTAAATATGTTCTACCAATTTTAGTTATAATATCAATAATACTTTCAGTTTCAATGACCTCTTTTTATCCAAGATTACAAAATATTGATAGAGAAACAATGGGGCTGTTACCATATGTAAAAGGAAATTTAGTGGTTTTAGAGAATAACAAAGACAAATACGGTTCTTCATACTCTCGTGGTTATTACTCATATGCTCCAGTTTATTATAATATAAACACAATATCTGGATGGGAAGATCAAATTTTGTCAGAAGAAAATGCAAAGGAAATAAATAATTTTTTAGGTTGTTATAAAAAAAATGTTATTCAATGTAAAAATGCACCTTTAACCCCTCAGCAAATAGTAGAAAAAGCAAAATCCCTAAATGTTGGCTCTATAATAATGTACGATGAAGATTGTGGAAAAATGAAAACATTATTAAAACCAGTTAAAGAAACTGAAAATGTGTGTTTATTTAAAATATGAAATGTGACAATTGTGAATCAGAGAATATAAAAGAACTTTACAAGCTTAGTTATATGAACATAAATGAATGCAAAGATTGTGGTTTAAGATTTACAGACAAAAGCTCAGTAGTGTCAAAAGATATTTACAATGAAGATTATTATAAAACAACAAATAAGGATTTCTTTAAAGACTGTTGGTCAGATTATGAGTCAAAAACAAGTAAGAAACTAGCAAGATTTAGAAAAAATCTTTTTGAACTAGAAAAATATTCAAAAAAAGGAAATATTTTAGATTTAGGTTGTGCAACTGGTGTTTTTCTTGATATGGCTCAAAAAAATGGCTGGAAATCCTATGGGGTTGAAATTTCCAAATTTGCCTCAAATTATGCAAGAAAAGAATTCAAGTTAAATGTTAAAACAGGGGATTTATTAAATGCAAAATTAAAAAATAATTTCTTTGATGTTATAACAATGTGGGATTTTATAGAGCATGTAGACAGCCCATCAAAAGTTCTATCAAGAATAAACAAAATCATGAAAAAAGATGGAGTTTTGTTTATTTTAACGATTAATGATGCTAGTCTAATGGGGAAATTAGCAGATATATTCTACAAACTAAAAATAAAGAAATTTGCAGAATTAGTCCATCCAGTTCATCATAACTATCATTTTACAAAAAAAGTTTTAATTGATATCTTAAACCGAAATGGATTTGAAGTAATCGAAATGAAGAAAAGCGAAATGCCAATTGAGAACATAAGGCAAGGTTTCTTAGTAAAATCAATGGCTGGAGTTTTGTATTTTTTCTCAAATTTACTAAAATATCAGCATGAAATAACAATAATTGCGAGGAAAAAATGAGCTTCAAAACATTCAAAAATAATCTGTTAAACAACCCTCTTCCTTTCAATGTAGTAAGAAGTATATTATTAGCAGGTAAAGGCAGAATGTATAAAGAGCTTAGAAATGCAATTGCTCCAGAAAAAGATTCTAAGGTTCTAGATGTAGGATCTGGTACAGGCGAATTCGCTTTATTATTCGATAATTCAATAGATTATACTGGCATAGACATGAATTCTGGTTTTCTAGATTATGCTTCTAGCCTATATAAAAATCAAAATAAAAAGTTTATTCAAATGGATGCTACTAAAATGAGTTTTAAAAAAAGTGAATTTGATATATCCTTATTATTAAGTTTCATCCATCATTTTTCAGAATCGGATTTAGATAAGATCTTAAAAGAAGTAAACAGAATAACAAAAAAGAGAATATTTGTTTTAGAGCCTGTTCCAAGAAAATATAATATACTAAGTAAGCTATTCTACGCTTTAGATCGTGGAGATTTCATAAGAAAAAAAGAAGAGCAGTTAAGAATTTTAAATAAATATTTTACAGTTGATTCATACAAAGAGTTTAAATCTGGTTTGTATACTTTATCTATAATCCAGTGTTCTTCAAGATAAAAATTACTCTTAAGTGGTAACAAACCGAAAGATTTAAAAAGATAAACTTTCTACAATAAATCATGGTAAATCTTACTGTAGACATAAAACCAAGTGTAACCTATTCTGCTTATGTAGAAGCTCCTTTTGATAAAGCAAAAGAAGAATTAGAAAAAGCAGAATACACAGTTATAAGAATGCAGGAAGGACCAGCTTCTTTTGTATCAAGAAATGGAAACTGGGTAAGAGAAGGAGTTATTTATGTTCCTAATAAAGGCAGATTTTTAACTAAAAATTCACCAATAATGGCAAATGCTCAAGAAGCAACAAAATGTCATAGAAGTAATAAAGAATTTTATTTAACAGATGCTCAAGTTGAAGAATCTTTAGCAGATTCTGTTGAGCTTTCAGATAAAGCAATTCCAACAAATAGATTTGCAGAAAATCCAATAACGGTTTATGCTTTTGGTGATATTGCAGAACAATATGGTCAGTTTCTAAGAAATGCAGGAATAAAAGAAATGTCTATTTGGTTGGCAAACCAAGAAGACAAGCCATTTGCAAGGCAAATGTGGCTTCATAGGCTTGTTGTAGACAGTAGGTCTGTTCTTGATGGCTACTTCAGGAACTTGGACTATGACGGCAGGGTGCGTGGGGTACGTCAAGGTGGCGAAGCCACCGCAAAAAATTTAGAGATCAAGATATAAAAAGCTTTAAAAGAATAATTACTTCTTACATCTTTAATGAAAAAAACCATAGTAGACATAGTAATCCCTGTTTATAATGAAGAAAAAATACTAGAAAAAAGCGTATCAACTTTAACAGATTTTCTCAACAAAAATTTCAAGCATGACTGGCAAATAATAATTGCAGACAATGCATCAATAGACAAAACATTAGAAGTAGCAAATAATTTATCAAAAAGATATAAAAAAGTTAAAGTCTTGCATTTAGACCAGAAAGGAAGAGGCAGGGCATTAAGAGCAGCCTGGACTCAAAGCAAGGCAGATATTGTAAGTTATATGGATGTTGATTTATCTACAGATTTAACATTCTTTCCATTAATGATTGATTCTTTATTAAATGGATACGATGTTGCAACAGGCTCTAGATTAATGAAGGGAGCAGAAATTAAAAGATCATTAAAAAGAGAAATACTCTCAAGAGGATATAATGTTTTAGTAAGAATTATTCTAGGCGTTAATTACAAAGACAGTCAATGCGGTTTCAAAGCGGTTACAAGAGAAATAGTTGATAAAATAGTTCCAGAAGTAAAAGACAACGCTTGGTTTTTCGATTCAGAATTATTATTCAGGGCGCATAAAAAAGGCTACAAAATAAAAGAGATCCCAGTTAAATGGATAGAAGACGAAGATAGCAGAGTTAAAATTGTAAATACGGTAACAAACTATCTAAAATCAATAGCGGTTCTAAGATTAGAATATATGTTTAAGAGAAAAAAGTAAATTTTTTAACTAAAAAAAGGTTCAAGGAGTTTGTACCATATGACTAATTTACCAGCATCTAAAGCAATGGGACCACTAAAATCTCTTTCTGCAGCTAGAGAGTAAACACTTCTCCAAGAGTCATATCTCCTTATTGCACCAGTGGGTACTAATGCTATATCCAGTTTCTCCAATAAGCTAAAATCGTTTACCCTTCCTTCCTCTATCATGCCAGTAACATAAACTTTACATTTTAAATGTTTTTCGCTAATAAAATTTAAGTTTGCAAAGTTTTATTAATTAACATAAAATTTTAATTCTATGTTAAAAGCAGATCTCCATCTACATGCAAAAGAAGACATTAGAGACGCAGTAAAATATACTGTTAAAGAATTAATAGACCACATGGCTTCTAAAGGTTTTCAAGTAATAGCTTTAACGTTCCATGATCAAAGCTATAACTCAGAAGAAATGAATAATTATGCAAAATCAAAAGGGATTCTAATAATTCCAGGAATAGAAAGAACAATAAAAGGAAGACATGTATTAATCTACAATCTAGACCATAAAAAAGCTGAAGAAATCAAAGATTTTGAAGATTTAAAAAAAATAAAAAATGAAAATGTTTACACCTTAATAGATTCAAAACAAGATATAAATTCGATAATAAAAGCAATAAAATCAAATAAAGTGCAATTAGTAACAAAGCCTTTGCCTTTTTCAGTATTCTTTAAAACGTTATTTTATATGATATTCTTGTCACCAATAAAAACATTCAAGAGAAGAAAATAATTTACCCTTTATTTTGTAATTTAAGTTTGTACAGGGTAAAACTCAAAGAGATTAAATAGCGCAATATTTATTTATACAAAGAAATTAAAGAAATCATGGAGCAGAAGAAATTATTAACAGTTCTTTCAATAATTGTTGGAATATTTTTAGCATGGTCTTTGATTAATCCAAAAGATTATAGTGTTTGGTTTTTAGAAACATTTCCAGTAATATTTGGGTTTCCTATTCTATATTTTACTTATAAAAAATTCAAGTTCACAAATTTAACCTATACTTTAATGGCTTTGCATGCAATGGTCTTAATATGGGGGGGTCATTATACGTATGCTGATAATCCTTTATTTAACTGGATTAAAGATTTACTAAGCTTAGAAAGAAATTATTATGATAGGCTAGGTCATTTCTTCCAGGGATTTGTTCCTATTTTAATAGCCAGAGAAATTTTGTTAAGAAAAACAAGATTAAAGCAGGGAAAAATGCTGTTCTTCTTGTTAATATGCGTTGTTGCATTTATCACTTCATTTTATGAGCTTATGGAATGGTCCTCAACGTGGGGTTTACCTCCAGAACAAGGAATAGACTTTCTAGGTAGCCAAGGTGATTTATGGGATGCACAAAAAGATATGACTATGGCTTTTATTGGCGGAATATTCGGACTTTTATTCTTTTCAAAGTTGCAAGATAAACAAATTAAGAAGATTACAACTAGACAGTAGAGAAACATTTATAAACAATCTATAACCTCGTACCTTATGAAAGATTTATTGATGAAACATAGAAGTTTACTGATTGGTGTGGGCTTATCTTTATTGGCAGGTTATGGAATAAGGTATTATCAAGATTCTATTAAAGAAACTCCAGCCTATAGGGTAGTTTTAGCTTATCCTGGGAGAGAATGTTCTCCAGATTTTGAAATTATGCAGAATGATGAAATACTACTTTTAAATAATAGGAATCATGAAAATGTTATTGTGCATCATGATTTAGAAGAGAAAATAGGGAAGATAGACGTTTTAAGATTTGATCAATAATTTTTCGTAGTATCAACAACTTTAACATTATACCCATTTTCCAAAGCCTCAATTCTGCAAACATCAAATATTTCAGCATCTAAATTTTCCCTAACTTTAGCTTTATTATAACCTCTTTTTTCAAGTCTTTTTTTCAATGTCTTTAAATCACATTTAGTAATAAAACAAACTTTGACATATTCTTTAGGAAGATAATGGCTCAAATGTCCATCAATAACTAAGGTTTTCTTAGAATTTTTTATTAAATTAACTAAAATTTTATTTAACTTTTTAACATCAACAATTATAGACTTTCTTTTCTTATCGAATCCTTCTTTTAATTTATTTTCTTTAATAACATCGTTAATATCTAAGTAACGATAATCTTTTTCTTTAGAAATTTTCTTAGCAATAGTAGTTTTTCCAGTTCCAGGAGTTCCACTTACAATTATAGCTTTTTTCATATTAATCAACAGTAAACAATTTAGAATCATGTACATCCCATAATCCAAGTCTAGCTCCAGCATCTAACCACCCATGAGCATAATTCAAAGCAGCAAAAGCATCTACAACTTTTCCATTATCATAAAAATGATGAGCATCTTTAATATATCTCTCAATCATGTCTAAAAAATCATCTCTTTCATTATTTAATTTAGTTCTATTTTTAGCTTTCTTAGCTTCTTTGAAAGCCTTTTCAGTAACAGAAAAATATTTCTCAATCTTTTCTTTAGTAATTTCTTTCATAATAATTTAATATAATAGCCCATTATAAAATTTATCAAATAGTCTAAAAAATTATTATCCCTAATAAATAGTAACAAACCGAAAAGCTTAAAAAGATAAACTTTCTACAATAAATCATGGTAAATCTTATTGTAGATATAAAACCAATTGTAACCTATTCTGCTTATGTAGAAGCTCCCTTTGATAAAGCAAAAGAAGCATTAGAAAAAGAAGGATATCACGTTATTTCTTCAAGAGAAAATGCTCAATTAAGAATGCAGGAAGGAAAAGATGCTTTCGTATCAAGAAATGGAAATAGAACAAGAGAGGCTTTTATTTATAATCCTAAAACTGGTATTTTCTTAACTAATAACTCACCAATAATGGCAAATGCTCAAGAAGCAACAAACTGTCATAGAAATAACAAAGAATTTTACTTAACAGATGCTCAAGTTGAAGAGTCTTTAGCAGATTGTGTCGAGCTTTCAGATAAAGCAATACCGACAAACAGGTTTGCAGAAAATCAAATAACTGTTTATGCTTTTGGCAATGTTGCAGAGCAATACGGTCAATTTTTAAAAAGTGCAGGAATAAAAGAAATGCCTATTTGGTTAGCAAATTTAGAAGACAAGCCATTTGCAAGGCAAATGTGGCTTCTTAGGCTTGTTGTAGGCAGTAGGTCTGTTCTCAATGGTAACTACAGGTACTTGAACTATGACTACGGGATGCGTGGGGTACGTCAAGGTGGCGAAGCCACCGCGAAAAATTTAGAGGCTTCTCAAACATACACAATTCAAGACATTCAAACAGCTCTAAAAACAAAAGGTCTTACTGGAATTGAAAGTATATTGATAGACTCTTTAAGACAATAATTCTTTTAAGCAATAACTTCTTTTAATTTTTGTCCTGACTATACCAAGATTATTCAGTGAAGTATAATTTGGACTACACGCCAATTTACTAGTACATTGTTTAATTTGATTTTAAGTCATGAAATTCAGAGGTTTCATGCGTGAGACCTCAGTGGATATTGGAAGTAAACTGGCTAAAAGCGTCCTGTGGCTTCATAGGCTTGTTGAAGACAATAGGTCTGATCTCAATGGCAACAACAGGAACTTGAACTATGACAACAGGATGCGTGGAATAGTCCAATGTCAGGATAACATTATCATGGAACGAAATGGCCTTTATCCCCAAATACACAGTATGAAAAATTTATTTTTAGCTTTCAAAGAAGCAAGAAAAGGAAAAACAAAAAAGTACTATGTTAAAAGATTTGAAAAAAATCTTATAAAACAGCTTTTAAATTTGAATATTGAATTAAAATCTCAAAAATATCATCCAGAACCGTTAAGAACTTTTATTTTAAGGGATCCTAAAACAAGAAAAATATCAAAATCTGTATTTAGGGACAGGGTAGTGCATCACGCTCTTGTAAGGATGATAGAACCGATTTTCGATAAAAATTTTATCTACGATTCCTGTGCTAATAGAAAAGGAAAGGGAAACCTATTCGCATTAAAAAGATTTGATTTATTCAAAAGAAAAATAACAAATAACCTAACATCAAAAGCTTTTTGTCTAAAAGCAGACATCAAACATTATTTTCAAGAAGTCAATCATGAAATTCTGCTTAACGTAATAGAAAGAAAAATTAAAGATGAAAAAGTTATGTGGCTAATTAAACAAATTTTGGGGGGGGGCGAACAGAACAAAGGTATGCCTCTAGGAAACTTAACTTCTCAATTTTTTGCTAACATTTATTTAAACGAATTAGATAGGTTTGTAAAACATAAATTAAAAACGAAATATTACATCAGATACGTAGATGATTTCGTAATACTGTATAACTCTAAAAAACAGCTAGAAATTTGGAAAAGTGAAATTGACAACTTTCTAAAAGAAAAATTAAAACTGGAATTACATCCAGATAAGTCAAAAATTATTCCTTTATCAAGAGGCATAGATTTTGTCGGGTTTAGAAATTTTTATCATCACAGGCTTTTAAGAAAAAGAAATATTGGAAAGATGTTTTCAGTTATTAACAAACACAAAAAAGGAGAGGTTTCCAAAGAAAAATTAATTGAAAGCTTTCAGGGTTGGCAGGCATATGCAAAATGGGCAAATAGCTATAAAATAACAAAAAAAGTGAATAATGAAATTCAGAGTCAAAAATAATCACATTTAAAAACAGTTTTTCTTAGAACTTATCATGAGATATTCAAGACAAGAAAGGTTAAAAGAAATAGGCAAAAAAGGACAAAAAGTTTTATCTAAAAAAACAGTAACAATAGTAGGTTTAGGAGCTTTAGGAACTAACACAGCCCAATTACTAGCAAGAGCAGGAATCAACTTAAAACTAATAGATTTTGACAAAATAGATTTAACAAATTTACAAAGGCAATCATTATATGAAGAATCAGACATAAATAAAGAAAAAGTAAAAGCCTCATTAAATAAACTAAAAAAAATAAACTCAGAAATAAAAATAGAAATTTTCAATGAAAGATTAAATGATAATAACCTAAATCTGTTAAAATCAGACTTAGTAATAGACTGCGCAGATAACTTAACTACAAGATTTTTAATTAACGATTATTGTTACAACAAAATTCCATGGATTCATACAGCAGCTATAAAACACACAGGAGTTGTATTTAATATTCTGCCAAAAAAATCATGTTTAAAATGTATTTACAAAAAAAACTTAGACCTAGAAAGATGTGAAGAATATGGAGTTTTAAATACAATTATTTCATTAACTTCATCAATAGCAGTAACTCAGGCAATAAAAATTTTATTAAACAAACCAGTAGAAGAATCTTTAATAAGGTTCAATATTTGGAGTAATGAAATAGAAAAAATAAAAGTAAAAAAATCTTGTGAAAAATGCCAAAAGTCTTCATAGAAAAAGAAAATAAAACTGTAAGTGTAGAAGCTAAAACAGTAAAAGAAATACTGGAAAAACTAAAAATAAACAAAGAAGTGGTTATAATTTCAAAAAATAATGAGTTAGTAACAGAAGACTCGAAAGTTTCAAAAAGTGATAAAATAAAATTACTAAGTGTAATCTCCGGCGGATGAATTGCAATAACTGTATAAAAAAACCTGTAATAAAGTTGACAAATAGTAATATCTCTTTATGCAACAAGCATTTTATTAGGTATTTTGAAAAAAAAGTTCTTTACACTATAAAAAAATTTAATTTAATAGAAAAAGAAGATAAGATTGGAATAGCTATTTCAGGCGGTAAAGACTCTTTTACAGCATTAAGCATTTTAAAGCAATTCCATGATAAAAAAATTATAACTTTAGAAGCTTTGGCAATCGATGAAGGAATAAAAGGATACAGAGATCTAAAATATGTAAAAAAATTCTGCAAAGATAACAAAATAAAACTCCATATACTAACCTACAAAGACTTTTTTGATAATACCTTAGATCAAATGGTCAAGAAATTTAAAAACAAAACTTCTTGTTCTTATTGTGGCGTTTTCAGAAGATATCTATTAAATTTAGGAGCAAAAAAGTTTAATTTTACCAAATTAGCAACTGGCCACAATCTAGATGATGAAGCTCAAACAATTTTAATGAATCAATTCAGAAACAACCCAGAGTTATCAGCAAGATTAGGACCTATAACAGGAATAATAGTAGATAAAAAATTCATAAAAAGAATAAAACCCTTATATTTAGTAACAGAAAAAGAAACAACAACATATGCATTTTTAAAAAAATTTCCAATAAAGTTCTCAGAATGCCCATATGCTAATCAAGGTTACAGAGATTCAGTAAGAAATTTATTAAACGATTTTGAAGCTAAATACCCAGGTACAAAACATTCAATAGTAGATTCTTTCATACAGATAATGCCTATGTTAAAAGAGAATTTCAAAGAAGTAAAGCCTTTAAATTCCTGTAAAATTTGTCAAGAACCAACATCTAGAGAAATCTGCCAGGCTTGTAATTATAAAGGGCAACTAAATGATTTATAACCTTATTTGGTCAAAATTAACTTTTACTGGCACATAGGCAGATTTTTAAGTTTTTAATAATCCACAAAGATATGAAACCAGAAAGATTCAATAAATTTTTTTCATATTTAGAAAAACTGCCAGCATCACTAATTGCCAAAAACATTAAACCTAAAGAAGATTATTTTAGAATAAAAAATGACATGCCAATACTCGATGCATTAGACTTATTGGAAAGGTATGAATGTCTAATTTTGGAAAATGGGGATGTAATAACGAAAGAACAAACAATGAGCAAACCAGTAAAAACAATTTTCTATGCATTAATTATAGAAGTAGAATATAGGTTATATAAAGTTTTAAAAGAAAAAGTTAAATCTCCAGAAGAGCTACAAAGATTGGAATTTAATGATTTAATAAAAATGTTCTTGTTACATGATGACTTGTTAAAGAAACAAAGTGTTTATTCTGAAAAACAAAACATGAAAAAAGATCTCAAGGCAATCAGCTCCTTCAGGAATGTAGTAATGCACTCACCAAGAAAAGTAGATTTAAGCACAAGATATGATATCATAATAAAAAGAAAAAAACAGGCTTTAAATTTGTTAGAAGCGCTCGGGCAAATTTACCCTAAATCCAATCAATAAGGATAACACTGTGCTACTTGTTTTATTGACTTATCTCCATAAACAACTTCAAATTTCAATGATTTTTCGTAAGTTCCATCTAATTTAAATTCACAAGTATCTGTAGATTGAGTCCCCAAAACAGAGACAGTTTGAGTATCTTCTGAAGATATTAATCCAGCTTTATCAAGTAAGTTACATCTAACATTCTCTAAATCATCTTGGCCGTAATTTGAAAGAGTTATTGTTAACATATGTGTATTATTCATTGTTTGGCAGTCACCATAAGCGTTTAGGGCTTCACCTTGAGCATATGATGAAGATAATTGCTCATAATAAAAAGACGGCAGAAATATGGGTAATAATGTAGAAGCAGAATAAACCAAAACAAAAACTATTGCACAAATGGTAATTGTTATGTCTCTAGTTTTTTCTGCACCCATATTGCAGTTAACTGAAAGGATATTTATAAACTCTTCGTTTCGCGATCTGGTTTAAACAAGCTTTAAGCAATCACTTTTCATAGCTTCAATAGTTATCTGTTCACATAAAATTTTATCTTTAGTTGAAATAGCTTTTGATAACAAAACAGCATTTCTACAGTTTTCATCAATGCATTGACTTGAATCTTCTGCAACAATCGCCTTTTTCAAACCCACATTCCTCCTGCATTCTTCAGCTTTTAATGGATCCTGAATCTCATCACACGCAGTAACATCCTCATTCAAAGTAGCAAGATTGCTTTTAACATTAGCACATTGTTCTAAGCATGAAACAACGCCATTACATTGTCCTTCACAAGTTTTTGGTAAATCCTCTTTGTCAACAGGTTTTATTATCTTAGGAGAAAATATCAAAGTAACAACTAAAAGTGCAATAAACACAATAATTACGCCACTTAAAAACAAATATTTCTTGTCGACCATGAATATTTAGTTCCACAATAGCATATAAACGTTACTCACTACGAAAAAATAACAAAATAATTTGAAACCAAAGTTTTAAATAAAAAGATTATAAGATTAATAACATGGACAAGGGGGGGGCAAATAAAGATGTTGGAATAAACATAACAACTGCAGTAGATTCTTTGGTCTTGTTGGTAAATTCAAAAAAAAGAATCCCTATGGAAGAAGCTTCTAAGATTTTAGGCTTGCCAGACAATATAATTAACGAATGGGCTACTTTTCTAGATGAGGAAAATGTTATTAAAATAGAATATCAGTTAACGACACCTTTTTTGGTAGAAACAGAAGACACAAAGAAAGTATTGGAAGAAAAAGTAAACATCGATATAGAAAAAGATCTTATTTCCAGAAAAATTTCTGTAATGATATCGGCAATAGACAAGATAAACGTAAGTTCATCACTTGTCTTGAAAAATGAAGAAGACTTAAAAAAAATAGTTTTAAACAAGGATCTTGGAAAAAATGACTCATTGTATGCTCAAAAATTTTACCTAAAAATAAGGCTAAATGAGTTATTGGGTTTACTAAAGAATCAAAAGTCTGTAGATATCTTCAAGATAAATGAAAGACTAGCAATCTTAGAAAAAAAGAAGAAAGTATTCGAAGATAATTTTAAAAAAGAGAGGTGAACATGGCTGTAATAGACACGTATGGCTTTTATGCAGGTAACATTCCAGTTAGGATAACCATAGAAAGTAATCCTGCGGAATTTATATTAATCTACAAAGTAAGTATCTCTCAGATTGGTTCAAATACAGAGGTTATTCTGGACAAAATAAGAGAAGAACTGGTTGAAAAAGTAAAGCTTGGAATAGGGGACATAACTGATCCAAAAAAACTTGATTATGTGAGAGATAAGTTTCAAAAGACAATTGTAAGCTTAATAAGAAAGTATTTTCCAGATATTACAGATGAAACACTAGACTTTTTTACAACATATTTGATGCATAAAAGTTTTGGTTTAGGAAAAATAGAAATCTTAATGGGAGATCTAAATCTCGAAGAAGTAGTTGTAAATGGTGCAGAAGATCCAATATGGGTTTATCATCATAAACACGGATGGTTAAAAACAAATATTATGCTAAAAGATGAAGAAGTCATCAAACATTATTCTAGTTTAATAGGAAGAAAAGTAGGAAGGAGTATAACTCTATTAACCCCTTTGTTAGATGCAAGCCTTGAAACTGGAGACAGGGTAAATGCAACTTTATTTCCAATATCTACAAAAGGGAATACAATTACTATCAGAAAGTTTGCCACAGAGCCAATAACAATCACAAAATTTTTACAAAACAGGGCTTTGAGCTTCCCAGCAGCAGCATTGATCTGGTTAGGTGTTGAGTTTGAGTTTTCTACAGTTATTAGTGGGGGCACTGCAACAGGGAAAACTTCTATGCTTAATGCAGTCGGAGGATTTTTTCCACCAAATCAAAGAATAATTTCCGTTGAAGATAGTGTCACCGGAGATGCTGAAATTCTTTACAGAGAGAATAGAGAAATTAAAAAATCTTCAATGAGTGAACTTATCGATAAGCAAATAAAAAACGATAAGATAACCTTGCATGATGGAACAGAACTAGCCCATAACCAGAGTATAGAAGTACTTAGCATGGACAAAAAAGGAAAAGTTTCCTTTTCTAAACCAAGCTCATTCATAAGGCATAAAGTAAAAAAGCCAATAATTGAGATTAGACTAGCCAGTGGCAGAAAAATTTCTGTAACAAAAGACCATTCATTGTTTAGTTTAATTAATAATGAAGTAAAAGAAGTAAAAGGATCTTCTCTAAAAGAGGGATCTTTTATCGCCACACCAAGAAAAATTTCATATACGGGAACTAAAAAGGTTTTTGATCTTTCAAATCACTTAGATAAATTTTCTGGGTTCATGATCCAGGGGAAGCCTGTAAAGAATTTAATTAAAAAGTATGGCAAAGAAGTTGTTCTCAACAAAAGCAATAGGCAGCATTATAGGAATTGTGATATAGTTCCTGTAGAAGTATTCAAGAAGCTTATTCCTTATATTAAAGAGAATGATAAATCAAAATTACAGATAGTACCTTCAAGGAGCAATAAAAACGGTAGAATTAGCTTACCACTAATTATCAAATTTGATTCTTTAATGGGAAAAATAGCAGGTATGTGGCTTGCTGATGGTTGTTATGACAAAAAATCAATACTAATAAGCGATCCAAATGATGAATCTAAAAAAATAATTGAAGAGTTTGCTAAAAGATTTAGTGCACGGACAAATCTACATAGTGATAAAGTTACAACTATGATAAACTCAAAATGTTTAAGGGTATTATTTAAGGAAGTATTTGGGTTTAAGGGAAATGCTTATACAAAAGAAATGCCTTCTTGGATATTTAATCTAGAAGATAAAGTTGTTGGTAATCTTCTTAAGGGCTATTTTAGCGGGGATGGGTGTGTAAAAAAATATGAGATTTGTGTAAGCAGTTCTTCAAGAAAACTTTTGGAAGATGTCCAAACTTTGCTTTTAAGATTCGAAATTCTTATGAGGATAGGTAATGCACTTAAAAAAGATAAAACTTATGAAGCGAGAATAGGCACTGTTAAATTTTTATCTTTGTTTAAAAAACACGTAGGCTTTACTCAAAATTACAAGAAAGATAAGCTTGATAGACTATTGGATAAAAAGCCAAGCGATGTTTCTGATATTATTCCACTATCTAAAAATTGTTATTTAGAGCTAAAAAAAGCAGTAGGGGCATATCTTAAAGAAAAACTTACATATAAAAGTTGGACATCTTGGCAAGGCAGGTACAAAAAAAGATCGCATATAGGAAGATCATACCTTTCAATATTGATTAAAAGCCTGAACATAGCCGATATATCTTTGCTAAATCAGGAAATGCAAAAAATTGTCGATTTAAGTAAAAATGACATATTTTGGGACAGGATAGTAACTATAACAGAAAAAAGCCACGACGGGTATGTTTATGATTTAAGTGTTCCTGAAAGAGAGAATTTTGTTTGTAGTAATATAATAGCACATAATACCAGGGAGTTGGAGTTAGCAAAATACATGCATTGGGTTCCAATGGTTACTAGGTCCCCTAATATCGAAGGGAAAGGCGGAATTGCCATGCTTGATTTAATAGTAAATTCATTAAGAATGAGGCCAGACCGTATTGTAGTTGGAGAGATAAGAAGGAAACAAGAAGCTGAAACTCTTTTTGAAGCAATGCATACAGGTCACTCAGTTTATGCTACTGTTCACGCAAACAATGCAGAAGAAACAGTAAACAGGTTAACAAACCCCCCCATTGAGGTTCCTAAGGCTCTTTTGCCAGCTATTGGAATGATAATTGTAATGTACAGAAATAGGAGAACAGGTATAAGAAGAATTTTCCAATTAGCTGAAATAACAAACTCTTCAGAAGCAAATGTTTTGATGCAATATGACTTCACAAAAGATAATATATTATCTGCAAATGAATCAAAGAAGTTTATGCCCGATTTAGAAATGCAAACTGGGATGACAAGAAACGATATAAATAATGATTTAAGAGACAAAGTTGAGGTTCTTAAATGGCTGGTTAAAAATAATGTAATAGGGGTCAATGAAATAGGTAAAGTTGTCGCTACTTATTACACCAATAAAGAAGGTTTAATGAGTTTCATTACAAAACACTAAAATGTTATCTGACAAAATAGCCAAATCTTTTCCGCATTTGAAGCTGCATTTAGCACAAGCAGAAATAAAAACAACACCAGAAAAATTTGTCAAGCAAAACCTAAAACTTTCATTTTATCTATCTTTTGCATTAGTTTTCACAGGATTTTTATTTTTATACAAGATAAAGCCTGAACTTATTGTACTGTTAATTTTGTTATTTCCAGTTGTTTACTTTATGTCTTTTATTTACCTCATGAACACGCCTGCTGCAAAAGCAAAGAAGGCTGTAAGGGAAATTGACAAAGAAATTGTTTTTGCCGGCAGGTTTTTATTGGTTGAATTAAGTGCGGGGGTTCCTTTGTTTAATGCAATGGACAATGTTTCAAGAAGTTACCCCCTTATAGGAAGGTATTTCAAGGAGATAATCGATAGAGCTGAAGTAGGAAAACCCATTGACGAAGCTATCACAGAAGTTATGGAATTAACACCAAGTGACAACTTCAGAAAGTTACTTTGGCAAATAATGAATTCTCTAAGAACTGGTGCAGATGTAAGTGCGGCCCTTAACTCAATTTTAGAACAAATTGCTCGTGAGCAATTAATTAAGATGAAAGAATACGGTAAAAAGTTAAACCCGATGGTAATGTTTTACCTAATGATAGCAGTCATTGTTCCTTCCTTAGGTGTTACAATGTTAAGTCTTTTGAGTTCATTTATAGGATTGAGCATAGGCTTTGGAACCCTACTAGGAATAGCAATAGGCACTTCTTTAGTACAAATCATCTTCCTAGTTTCAATTAAACAAAGCAGACCAGGTGTTTCAATATGATAGAATCATTAGAAAAATTATTTTTATCGAAATCATTGGCAGAAAAAATAAAATATGCACTATTAAAATCTGGAATAAAACTTTCATTTGAGTCTCTTTTCAAAAGAGCAATGGTAATGATTTTTATTTTAAGTATACTTGGTTTGATAATTTTTGGTTCAGGAGCTATAAAAGGTCAAAGCGCAGTAAAAATCCCTTTAATTTTATTGAGCACATGGGTAATATCTTTCTTTGTTTCTCTAATAATCATAGCAGGGTTAACTTTCATTGTTTTGAACTTTAAAAGATACCAAAGAACAAAAAAATTAGAAGCAGTCCTCTCTGATTATTTGCAGTTAGTTTCAGCTAATCTAGGAGCAGGTATGCCTATTGATCAGGCCTTATGGTATGCTATTAGAGACAGATTTGAGATAATATCTGAGGAAATGGAGCTTGTTGCCAAAAAAACTATGTCTGGTGAAGATCTAAATGCAGCACTAACTGAATTTGCAGAACATTATGACTCTGAACTACTAAAGAGAAGCATGATTTTACTAATCGAGGGTTTAGAAGCAGGAGGAGAGGTTGCTGTATTGGTAAACACAATCGCTTGGAATGTCCGAGAAACCCAAATTCTAAAAAAAGAGATAAGTTCCGATGTAGTTACATATTCAATATTTATAGGGTTTGCTTCATTGGTTGCAGCTCCATTATTATTCGCTTTAAGTTTTAGAATAAACATAATCATGGGGACAATATTAAGCAAGATAGATCTTAAGGGCGCAAGTGCAGGTGGAGCTACCCTTGCAGGGGGAATTTCCTTGTCTAATATTGGGGGAGGAGGTTTGCCATCATCAGATTTCAAGACATTTGCACTTATCTCTTTAGGCTTAACTGCTTTAATATCAGCAATGCTTATCTCAGTTGTGCGAGAAGGCAGCATAAAAGCAGGTCTTAAATATATCCCCTTATTTGTTATTATAGCGATATTATTATTTTTATCCGCATCAGCAATAATGAGCACATTATTTGCGGGAATAGGGCTATGAAAAAATCCCAGGCAGCAATGGAATTTTTAATGACTTATGGCTGGGCCATTATGGTAATATTCATTGTAATTGGTTCATTATTCTATTTAGGGGTATTTGATCTTCCAGTTCCAACAGTTTGTAATATCCCAAATCCTTACACTTGCAGAGACTTGAAAGTAGATTCAGCAACAGACGTATTCACAATAAAAATTGAAGCTATGAACATAGATCCTGCAAGTGCAGAAAATAAAATAAAAAGTGTGACTATTAATGGGATTACATGTGTAACCCCATCTTCTGGAGCAGATTTAAAAACAGCATCTGAAGTACCAATAATATCTACATGCGATTTTACAGACCCAAGATGGAAACTAGACTTTTCAAAAAACTCCAGATATGAAGGTACAATTGTTTTAGGTTATCAAAAACTTGGTGGAAGTGCTAGAGAGGTAACAGGCTCATTTTCAGGAAAAATTGAGTAAATAAAATAAAAATAAACGTTAAATTTAAATATAGCTTAAGAATAATAAAACTATGCAAAAAAAGGTGATGTTTGTGAAATCTAATCAGTTCTATCATTCAAGAAAATCCCAGGCAGCAATGGAATTTTTAATGACCTATGGCTGGGCAATATTAATTGTTTTGGTTGCTATCGGGGCTTTATTTGCACTAGGAGTCTTTAGTGGGAGTAGCGCACCTAATACATGTCAAATTGATCCACCTTTTAATTGTCTAGATTCTAAATCTACGGGAGGAACGAGCGTAGTATTTCAAATAGGATCTCTAAATAGCATAAAAGATGTTAACCCGAATGATGTAACAATAACTGTAAACGGAGTAGCCTGTGCAAACGATCCAGTAACATTTAGTACAGCAACCTTACCTTCCGGTGGGAAAACAGACATTGCCTGTGATCATGGTTTAGATGTAGACGAAAAATTCAATGGAGAAATATCAATTACTTACGCTAACAAAGTTGGTTTGTCTGGCAAAATCGCAAAGGGAACATTCTCAGGACAAGTTAAAGCTTAATTTACTATGGCTTTCTAAATTCTACAGTATCCCCTATTCTGACATATTGTGCTGTTTTTTTAGGTAATTCAATCACATATTTAGCAGCTTTACAAGGAATTATTAATGGGGTAAATGATCTAACACCCTCTCTTTTGTCAACAACTGTATACTCTTTATCCAACCATAAAATATCAATAGAAAAAAACACAAAAAACATATGTAGCGTAGTTTCAAAAATTCCCTCTTCATCAGAGACAAGAACTAAAGCCTCCCCTTTTTTCAAAGGTTTAGAGAACATCAACCCTTTCATTTTTGATAAAATATCTTTGTTAATTTTAACCTTATCCGCTAAAATAACACCTCTATTTATGAGTTCTACCATCTAAAATTCAGTTAATTCTAATGATTTATAAGTATTTCCCAAAGGCTTTTATATACAAGCTTAAACTATAAATAAAAATGGAAATAATGAGCATAGGCGGTTACAGTGAAGTCGGAAAAAATATGACCGCAGTAAAAGTCCAAGATGAAATAGTTATATTTGACATGGGTTTATACCTTCCTAGCATTCTAAAATCACAAGAAGAAGGAGATCCGCAGAATTTATCAAAAAAAGAATTAATCAAGATTGGAGCAATACCAAATGATTTCGAGTTAGAAAAACAGTCTTCAAAAGTAAAGGCAATAGTCTTTGGTCATGGCCATCTAGACCACATTGGCGCAGCCCCTTACATGGTTTTAAATTACAGTTGCCCTATTCTAGGAACATCTTATACATTAGGAATTCTAAGACTTTTATTAAAAGATAAAAAAATAAATGTAGATTCAAGGTTAAAGGTATTAAACACAAATACAATTCATTCAATATCAAAAAACCTTAAAATAGAATTTATTAATATAACCCACTCAACACCGCAAACTACAATTGTTGTTCTTCACACACCGGAAGGAAAAGTAATATACACAAATGATTTTAAATTAGACAATCACCCAGTTGTAGGAAAAAAACCTAATTATGAAAGAATAAAAGAGTTAGGGGACGGAACAGTAAAAGCATTAATTTTGGATTCTTTAAATTCAACATCGCAAATGAAAACACCTTCTGAAAAAGTAGCTAGAGAAATGTTAAAGGATGTAGTTTTAGGTGTTAACACAGAAGGTAAAGCAATTGTGGTCACAACATTCTCAAGTCATATTGCAAGGCTAAGAAGCATAATTGACTTTGGTAAAACATTAAATAGAAAAACAATATTCTTGGGCAGGAGCTTAGAAAAGTATGTAGGAACAGCAGAAGACGTCGGGCTAATAGAGTTCAAGAAAGAAGTGGAAATTATAGGCTTTAGAAGTAATGTTAAAAAGAGATTAAGCGAAATATCCAAACATAAAGATCGTTATTTAATAGTATGTACTGGTAATCAAGGGGAACCAGATTCTGTTCTGGCTAGAATGGCTAAAAGAGATTTGCCCTGGAAATTTGACCCAGGAGACATTGTTATTTTCTCTTGCAGAACAATTCCAACAGCAGAAACAATAGCTAATAGGGAAGAATTAGAAAATAATCTAAGAAAAGCTGGAGCCAGGGTTTTCAAAAATATCCACGTGAGTGGACATGCTTCTTTAGAAGATCACAGAGACATGATTGAAATGTTAAAGCCAAAAAACATTGTTCCAAGCCACGGGGAATATGAAAAAGTTCGCGGCATTACTGAATTAGGAAAGGAAATTGGTTACAAAGAAGGAGTTAATCTTCATTATATGAAAAATGGCGATATCTTAAAACTCAGTTAAATTTATATATAAAAATAAATTAATCTTAAAGAGGTGTTTTAATGCTTAACAAAAAATCCCAGGCAGCAATGGAATTTTTAATGACTTATGGCTGGGCTATAATGATAGTTCTTATTGGAATAGGAGCTTTATTTTTTCTAGGTGTTTTTAACCCATCAACACCATCAACTTGTAATATAGCCTCTCCCTTTATATGCCAAGATATAAAGGTTGCTTATGTTGTTCCTCAACCTCCTGCACCACCTTACACGGAATTAACACTAAGAATTGCAGCAACAGGTATAGACTCAGCTAGTCTAACCGCAGCAACGGGAGTAACTATAAATGGAAATGCATGTCCAATAACCACCCCTGCCCCTATTGGGGGTACATCAACAATAACAAGCGCAAAAGACACACCATTAAATGTCATATGTAGGCCTGTAGCTGTAATAGCCGCAGGATCAAAAGCTTCGGGAACTTTTGAAATAGCTTATACTAAACAATTCGGTGTAAGTCACAAAGTTGCAGGGTCATTTGCAGGAACAGTGGAAGAAGGCTAACTTTCTCTAAATTTCAAAACACTTTCATTTTTTTCTTCTAAAATTTTTCCAGTAGAAGCAGAAACTTTAGCATTAATTAAATTCATAGTAGAAGTTAATAAAGAAATATTCCAAACCACCCCATTTGAATTTTGTAATATAACAATCTCTTTCACAATGCCTTCATTTTTATGTTTATTCTTTAATTTTTCAGAAATTTCATTAAAATGAGTTTTTAAATCCTTAAAATCTAAGGGGTTTATAGAACTTTTTCCATCGCTGAAAACATCATCTTCAGGGAATATTTCAATCTCTTCACTAACTTTAAAAGAAGTTATCTTATTTAATTTTTTATTATAAAAATCAAATTGCCAAAAATCATTTTTCTTATCAATAATGGTAAAACAACTGCATAAAAAACAAGATTTATTGTCTTTTTTCCAGTCTTTAAAAACTCTAGATTTTTCAAGTTTCTTAAAAAATTCTAGCATTTTCTAAGCTTAATATCCTCAACTAATGTCTTCAAAAAATCTTCAACTTTCAAGCCGAATTTAACCTTTCCATCTTTATCTCTAACAGCCAAAGTTTTATTTTCAACCTCCTTATTTCCTATAGTAACAATCAAAGCAGCTTTCTCAACTTCAGCATCTCTAACTTTTTTACCTATTGATTCAGCCCTATCATCTAGCTCAACTCTAACATTTTTATCTCTAAGTAATTTAACAACTTCATTAGCATATTTTAAGTTTGAATCATTAACAGTAACAATCTTTACTTGCACAGGACTCATCCATAAAGGAAAGTTTCCAGCATAGTGCTCAATTAAAAAAGCCATAAACCTTTCATGGGTGCTTAAAGGGGCTCTATGAATAACAAAAACTTCACTATTCATTTTCCCATCTTTATCTTGATAAGATAAGCCAAATTTTCCTTTAGCAGCAAAATCTAATTGAATTGTTGACATAGTCTCTTCTCTTCCAGTAACTGCTTTAAATTGTATATCTACTTTTGGCCCATAAAATGCAGCCTCATCATCAGCTTCAACAAATTTAACTTTTAATTTTTTGAGAACGTTTCTTAATATAGCCTGGGTGCTTTCCCAGTTTTCAGGTTCTTGAACATATTTTTCTTTATTCTTTGAGTCCCATTTAGACAGTCTAAACCAATAGTCACTGAGGTTAAAAAGCTTATAATATTCCTGAACCAATTGAATTACTTTTTTGAATTCTTCTTCTATTTGTTCCTTTGTGCAATAGATATGAGCATCATTTTGAATCATACCTCTAACCCTTAACAATCCAGTTAATGTTCCAGAAAGTTCATTTCGATGGCAAATTCCATATTCAGCAATACGCAAAGGTAATTCACGATAGCTTCTTAATTGATGTTTAAAAATAAGATGATGGTGTGGGCAATTCATTGCTCTTAAATAATACACTCCATCATCCATCTTCATCTCAGGGTACATTGAAGCTTGATAATATGGGAGATGGCCTGATTTTACATAAAGTTCCTTTTTTGCAAGAACTGGTGTAGTTACCCTGACATAACCATATTCTTCTTCTTTTTCCTTAGCTAGTTTTTCAATCTCTTCTTTAATGATATTTCCTTTAGGAAGCCAGATAGGTAAACCTTTTCCAACAAGCTCAGAAATCATAAAAATCCCAAGTTCTTTACCCAATTTAATATGATTTCTTTTTTCAGCTTCTTCTAATTGTTTTAAATAATCCTCTAATTCTTTTTTACTTGGAAACACAGTTCCATAAATTCGGGTTAGCATTACATTGTTAGAATCCCCTTTCCAATAAGCTCCAGCAATCCTTAACAGCTTGAAATGCTTAATCTCAGAGGTTGAGCTAACATGAGGTCCTGAACACAAGTCTTCAAAGACATCTCCAGTTTTATAAAAAGTAATGTCTTCTTTAAGATCGTTTAACAATTCAAGCTTATACGGTTGATCTTTCAGTCTTTTTTTAGCATCAACTTTACTAACTTTTTCTTTTTTAAAAGTCATATCTCTCTTCAAAATAGTCTTCATTTCTTCTTCTATTTTAACTAAGTCTTCTTCTGTTATCTTCAAATTGCCAAAATCGTAATAAAAACCATTTTCAATTGCTGGTCCTATAGCTAACTGAGCTTTAGGATAAAGCTTTTTTACAGCAGCAGCTAAAACATGAGATGTAGAATGCCTTAAAGATTCGATTGGGGTAATCATTTCAACAAAATAATCAAGAGATTATATAAAATTAACGACTTTTTAATCACCAATAACTATATAAATAAATTCCCATTAAAAAAGAATATGAAAAAGAGAGGTTTCATTATTTTCTTGTTATTAACAGTATTATTAATTCCTTCAGCAAGTGCTATTATAGAACTTGGTAGCACGATATCTGGGAAGTATAATCTTGGAGATACTGTAAACATTGATGGTAAGTTATTATCAACAACAGACATCAGCGGGATATTCACTATAGAACTAACATGTGGTTCCGTTTCTTTTCCATTAATCACAAAAATAGTAGATTTAGAGGCAAATGAAGAACAATTTTTCTCAGAAAAATTATCTTTCTCAAAAAAATTATCCTCACCTGGAGATTGTCATTTCACAGTAGGCATTAAGGGTATAGAAGAAAAAACAACCAGCACAATTAACGTAACAAAAGAGCTTCAAGGAGACTTTAAGATAGATAATAACATAGTTCAATTAGGTCAATCAGTAAAGCTTACTGGTAAAGTTCTAAGATTAAACCAGATAAATGCAGATGGGAGCGCAACAATTTATATTAAGAAAGGCGATGAAACAATCTTTGTTCCGCCTATTCCTCTAGAGGTAAGTAGTGGAGAAATAGTTTATACATACAAGGCAGAAAGCATTCCTCAAGGCGATTATAGCATAGATCTTGATGTTTTGGATAAATATGGTAATGAAATGTATTTCAAGAACATAGCTAAATTTGAAGTAAGCGGGGAGATAGCTATAGATTTAAAGCTTGATAAAGTAGAAGTTTTGCCTGGAGAAGATGTAAAGCTTTCTGGAATAATAAAATACAAAAAAACATCTGATTCTTCAAATATAGAGGTGAAAGTAGGAGAAGATACAGCAGCAGTAAGTCCTAACGGAGACTTTACATACACGTATTTTACAGGCAAAACATCAAAAAGTGCGGATTATACATTAAACGTTATAGCTCAGGATAAATCTGGCAATTATGGAGAAAAATCTTTTACATATAAAATCACGCCAGTTGCAACAAGTATAAACCTTTATATTCCTCAAGAAGAATTTCTTCCAGGCGAAAAAACAAGTATGGCAGCAACAATTTCTGATCAAGCTGGAGATAAAATGGCAGGAGGAGCTTTAATAGAAATCTATGATTCAAAAGGGGAAGTAATCGCTACAGGCACATCTACTTTAGATTACGCAATTCCAGAATTCACAGCTCCAGGCATAATGAAAGTAAAGGCATCTGGAGAAGGTCTTATCAAAGAAGATGAGTTCTCAATAGGTGAAAAAAAAGAATTTGAAGCTACAGTAGATAATACTACATTATACATCAAGAATACTGGAAATGTTAAATTTGATGGAGAAGCAGAAATAATTACAGGAGATGAAAGCTCTTTTGAAAAAGTAAGAATCGGCATAAATGAAGTTAAAGCCATAAATCTTCAAGACAAAGCAGGGACTTATAACTTGAAAGTTCTTGTAGGTGGGAAAGAAGTATCCCTTGGAGAAGTAACAATTATTGATAAAAGAAGCGTATTCAGCAAGCTTGCAAGTCCTTTAACAGGAAATGTCGTAGGAACAGGAGACTCAGGGGGGGTTCTTTTAGGCTACCTCATAGTAATCTTAATCTTAGTAATCTTCGTAGCAGGTTATTATTTCACAAAAGTCAAGGATAGAGATCGCTCAGAATTAATAAGGGAAAGAGAAAGGAGAGAAGCAAAAAAATTCAAGGAATCATTGCAGCAGCAAAAAATGCAAACAACAGGAAAAAGATCTTTCGGTCGTGAAATCAATCCAGAAGAGGCAAGACAATTTAGGGAGCAATTTATCAAAAGTGCAAACACAAACCAGCAGAGAAACAAACCAAGGTCTATTTTTTAGCAAAAAATATAATATCTTTATCTTCTTCAATTTTTTTCTCAACTTTAAAATGTTTTTTTATCAGCTTTTCAATAAAGTCTTTTTTTGAAGATTTTTTTAAAAAAGTTAAAACAAAGCTATTCTTTCCCACTCTTTTAATTTCTCTAAGACCCTTTTCCATATCCTTAAAATTTTGAATTGCCGTAACTGAAATAACTACATCAAAGAAATTAGATTTATAAGGAATTTTTTCTGCATAAGCTTTTTTGTAGACTATTTTATTTTTTTGTCTTGTTCTTTCTAATAAAATCTCAGAAGGATCTATTCCATATCTTTTGCACTTCCAGGGTATTGTAGTTAGACCCATTCCGCAGCCTACATCAAGAAGCTTGTCACTTAATCTCACATTAAGATATTTTTTGATTAGTCTTATCTTCCTCAGTTGCTCCTCTTTATGTAATTCTTCATAGCCTTTTGCTATTTTATTATAAAAATCCATAGGTTTAATCATCCTAAATGTTTTATAAATCTTAGCAACTTTTTTAAAGAAAAGAATATATTAACTAAAAAGAGGAAAATTTTCTTTAAAATGAATAAAAAGTCTATAATGTTTACATTCATCGCAATAACAATGCTTTTTGTAATCCTAGTTTCTTTTTTGATTACAGTGCAAACTTCAACAAAATCACAAACAGACAAAATACTGGCAAAAACAACGGCTACAAACGCTTTTGTAGAATCTTTTAGTGTCAATGTAGAATCTGCGTTAAAAGCATCAGCAAATCAAGCTATTTTAGCCATAGAAGACAAAATGGACATTGATGATGCTTACCTAAATGGAAATAGAGATGTAATAATAAGAGAGGCTATTTCAGATGGGAAATATAGAGGAAATGACCTAAGGATGATGAAGTTTAAGCAACCAGATGATACCATTACTGATTTTACACTAAGTTCAACATTAAACGAATTCAAAAAAGTAGCAGAAAGAGGAAATATAATCTTGACTTATGATCTATTAGACAAGCAAACAATAAACTCTGCAATGGTCTCCCCATGGAGCCTAAACGTAAACTTCCAGCTAAAGAATGTAAAAGTAACAGACAAAGAGCAAGAAGTAAGTTGGAATCTAGGGAATTTAGATGTAGAAGCAACTTTAGACATCACCAAATACAGAGATCCAATATACCTTGTAAGCGACGATATTAACATAACTGTGATAAAAACAAATGTCACAGATTTTGAAAGCTCTGATAACTTAAACTACTTCATAGATAACTTCCAGTTTAGAAATCATACAGATGCTCCAGATTTCATGCAAAGATTATTCGGAGATTTTAATAGCATCTCAAACAATGGATATGAAACCATACTAAATAGCGGTCATATCAACCCTCCAAATACACCTAATCCAAACAGTGATTCATATGTAGATTTCTTATACTGGGGAACAAAAGCTGTATCTCCTAGCTGTAGTATAGCAGGAATTCCCGCACCAATAAAACTCGACTCAGAACACAAGATTTACTACACAGGGGATGGTTGTCCTATTCCATAATTTTAAGCTTCTCCAAAAGTTAATCTTTCTCTAGAAATTAAAGTGGTAACTTCTTTACTTTTCTTAAAAACCTCCCCATTAACGTCTACAGAAAATCCATATTGCTCAGGAATCAAGCCTTTAGTAACATCTTGGACAAAAATTTGTGCATTTGTACTAGCTTCCCCTTCCTTTTCTCTAAACACCACCACCTGGTCCAATAAGGTGGCATCTAAGTTCTTAATTCTTCCATCTCCTATCATAGTTTGTACTACAGTATACTTTGTCAAGTCTAGTTCATTAATCTTGACTTTCGAAAAAATATCTAACACATCTTCAGAAAAATAGAATTGTTGATTTGCACTATGAGAAACAAGAAAAAAGGAATAAATATTAGCCAAAACAAACCCAAATAACATTAAAGCAAAAATACTATCAATTGAAAAGAAAAATCCTTTATCCATTTCTTGTCTCTAAATTCCTTTTCATCCTATTCCTATCATTTGGTTTGGTTCTGCCAAAAAGCTTCCTAGTAACAATAAAGACAATAATAACCACCAAAACAACAAGCACAACTTTCCAAAGATTTGGACTAGTTATCCCAAAAATCCAAACAGGGACAAGTTTAGGACTCCCTGATTCATTAATCAGATTAGTCTTACTACCTTCCTTTAAAAGGATATCTTCAGGAACATACTCATAGTCTGGACCATCTACAGGTACAGGTTCTCCATTGGCATTTTCAATTACCTCCTGAGAATAACCCGCTTGAGATAATAGCGATACTAATAAAACTACAAAAACAAATCCATTTATACTTTTTATTTTAGTGCTTACCATTTTTTAACAATTGCTTGGGCAGGTATTCTTTGGGCAATCATTCCAACCCCAATTACATCCTGCGGGAGATCCTCCACAACTATAATCTACCTTCCAGTATTTGCTATAACAATAATCATAGTTATTACAATCATAGTAATACCCGCTACATGTGCCCCCTCCACATTTGAAGCTATAACCGAGCACACTTCCTGAACAAAAGTTATTATAACATGTGCCTCCTTCATTAACATTTCTCGTGCTCCCAGTTTCTCTCCATGAACTAGTTTGTGATTGAGTGCATCCACTTCCTTCATTACAATATCTATCATAGTTATAATACTCTTGTAGCTGTTTTTCTTTACATCCATAACTCCCATCAAGTGAAACCCATCTGTAACCATAAGGATTAGCTTGACTAAAATCACTTCCGCAGCTATTATCTAGATCGCCAATACTATTTGCAAAATCTGTTCTACCATCACAGTTATTATCTCTCCCATCGCAACTTTCAGTAGCGCCAGGTTTAATAGCAGCATCATTATCATTACAATCTTGGTTATTAGTTATTTGCCTGTAACCAGAAGAGCAAGCATAAATTGGTGAACCAGCCCCATAACCATCTCCATCATTATCGAAGTAATAGGCATTTTTTACACCATCATCAATTTGTCCATTACAATTATCATCTACAGAATTACATCTCTCTGCTTGTGGTAATTTACTGCATGTACTCCAAACACCATTAGTGCATGTTTGTTTAGCCCCAGAACAGTATCCTACTTGATTACAGCTACTGGAACTTGTTAAAGTGTTTGAATAAGGTGTTCCAGGTGCATTATCTTTGAAGATGTCACAGTCGTTATCTTTATTATCACAAATCTCTGTTGTAGGCAGTTTATTGCATGTTCCCCACAATCCTTTATTGCAAGTCTTTACAGCACCAGAGCATTCCCCATCCTGATCACATCCACTTGGATTAGTTATACTATCTATAACCCCATCACAGTTTTGATCCACATTATCACAAATTTCAACTGCTCCAGGATGTATAGCAGCTCCCCCCTGAGAAGGATTGTCAT
>JACOZR010000003.1 GCA_016181245.1 Candidatus Woesearchaeota archaeon
GAGACTGCATTGAAGTTATTTATGAAGAGATGCCTTTTGAAAAAGCCAAAGAAAGTGGAGCCTTACATTTCTTTGACCAGAAATATCCTGATAAAGTAAAAGTTTATTCTATTGGAAAGTTTTCTAAAGAATTTTGTAGTGGACCTCATGTTGAAAACACTTCTGAACTTGGCAAATTTAAAATTGTTAAAGAAGAAGGTATTGCTGCGGGGATTAGAAGGATTAAGGCTGTTTTAGAGTAATTTATAAAGATAAAAAACTCGGTATAACTATGGGACTTAGACTGTTTATTATAAGTGCTTTAGTAACTTTTTTAGTGATAAACATTTTAATTGGTAATTTTGAATTAAGAGATGCCTTTATTGGATTTGTTATAGGAATTATATTATCTTTTTTTTGGCAGATCTATAAATATTTTAAAAGAACAAAGGAGTAAAGTAAACTTCTACCAAAGCTGCAAAGACCAGCATTCCAACTCCTAAAAGAATTAAATCTAAACTATCAATCACCACATGTTTAAATTGATCTGATGTTGTTTTGTGATTTATTACTGCTACTGAAATTATTCCCCCTGCTAAGCCTGCAACAAAATAGGCCGCTATTTCGAAGACACCATGGGTCATGTATCTCATCAAAGATATAGGAACTGCTAGGAAATAACTTCCAAATTCTGAGATTCTATTATTAACAAAGCTTCCTGCTGCTGCACCTATAACTGAAGCATTCCATGCCAATATGAATAAAGCTCCTGCTCCGTAGAAAAATGCAAAGAAGATACAGAAAAATAACACTCTTAGATTGTTAGATAGAATTTTGAAGAAAACATCTACTGTTGAAAAGTTTCCTGTGATATTTGAGTTTATTGCGTTAATTGTTGTTATTTGTGAAGAAAAAAGATTGTTTGATGTTGCTTCCGGGAACAATAAGAATATTATGGTGTAAGCTACTACGAAACCCATGAACAGGTACATTAGATATGTTAATGCCTTTCCGTGTTCTTTTATTAAAACTTTTTCTGTAAGATTTTTGTTTAAGTCTTTTTTTTCTTCATACCTTAAAGTTTTATAAAATAAAGGGAAAGCTGCTAGAACTGTTAGAAAAACCATTACCATTGAAGCTTGAGATTTGAAAACCCATAAAGAAACTACTGCGCCAATAACTGCGTATACTAAACCATAAATAAACAACCACTTTTTGTTTTTCTCTGCTTTTATTGGACCGACCAAAGACTCCAAAACCATGTCTTAAAGAATTAGTTGTTGTTTATATAGTTTATTGAACAAACTTCTTTTTATTTTTTAAACAGTACTCTGCTCTTTCTAATTTTAATCCCATGTAATAAGCGTGGTCTAATCTGGAGATCATTTTTCTTTTGATTAATTCGTGCAATATATCTACTGCTTTATTTCCTTCTATTATCTTAACCATTTCATTTTTTTTATTTACTAATCCTGCCTGGATTTTGCCTTTGAAAACTCTAATTAAGAAATAGCCTTTTGGATCAAGTTTAATATTATCTTCATTCCAGGATTTGGCTTTTATTGTTTTTATATTCCTGATTATGTAAATGGGCTTGTAACCGCATAAATCTTTGCCTTCCTTATATTTTTTTGATTTTAAGATTTGGGAATATTCTTTCATAAGTTAAAGGAAAAATCTTGATTTATAACCGTTTTGATAATGTCTTTTGGATACCTCAATCACAAAGTATATAAAATAAAAGATTAATTCAATTTTATGGATAAAAAAAGAGGTTTGAAAATCATTCTAGTATGCTCTATCTTGGCTATAATAACATTTTCTTATTTATTGTACATACATTATAAACCTACAGAAAGCAAGTTTTGCAATTTTGGAGAAGGATTTAATTGCGATATTGTTAACAAGAGCATTTATTCTGAAATAATGGGAATTCCCGTTTCTTTATTGGGTGCTTTAACGTTTATTGGTGTTTTAGCTTTAAGTATTCTTTCTTTAAATAGTTATAAGAAAAAGTTTAGTTATTACTTTACTATTGATATTAATTCCATGACAAAACTCATTTTTTGGATTTCAGTGATTAGTCTTTTATTCGCATTGTACTTGATTTACATTGAGGCTTTTGTTTTGTATAGTTTTTGCATATTCTGCTTAATAGGGGACATACTCATTATTATTACTTTAATAACCTCTTATCTACTTATGAAGAGGGGAGATAGAAAATGAAAATCTTGTTTATACTTTTTTTAATTGCATTATTTGTTATTGCGGGATGTAATCAAAGTGGCTATACAAGAGAACAATTAGATGGATTAGCTACATGCTTAAAAGAAAAAGGTGTTAAAGAATATGGTGCATTTTGGTGTCCTAACTGTGCTATACAGCAAAGGATGTTTGGAAAATCTTATGACATAATCAAAGAAGGAGTTTATATTGAATGTGACCCAAGAGGAGATGATTCTCAAGCAGAGTTATGCTTAGAGAAAAAGATAGAAAAGTATCCTACATGGGAATTTTCTAGTGGAGAAGTTTTAGTTGGTGTCCAGGAATTTAATGTATTAGCTGAAAAAAGCGGTTGTACACTATGAATAGATCTAGTCTAATTTTGGTTTTAGGCAGCATAACTGCAATAGTAGGCATGGTTTTAACTAATACAATAACTAGTAATGCTACTATAGAACTGCCTACAATGCCTGTTGTTATTACAACTGCTTTAGTAGACAGCATTAATCCTTGTGCTATAGGGGTTTTAATATTACTTATAGGGACTTTGTTGTCTTTATCTCATAACAGGAAGAAAATGCTTGCTGTAGGCTTAATATATATAGCTGCAGTTTACGTAACTTATTTTTTAGCAGGAATTGGTTTATTATTCTTTTTACAGAAAATTGGGGCGTCTGTCATAAATGTTCCCTTATTAGGGCCAATAGCAATATCTAATTTTATAGGTATCATAGTTGCTTTAATCGTAATAATTGGGGGTTTAATTGAAGTAAAGGATTTCTTTTGGTATGGAAAAGGATTTAGCTTAAGCATAAGTCCTAAAAATGCTGAGAAGATAAAGAAATATGTTAAAAATGTTACAATACCTGGGGCTATCATATTGGGAATATTTGTTGCTGGGGTGGAATTGCCTTGTACTGGTGGACCTTATTTGGCCATAACTACATTATTGTCTAAAATAGGATTAAATTTTGCCATAGCAGGATATTTAATGTTGTATAACCTGATATTTGTGCTTCCTTTGATAATAATCTTATTATTTGTGTACTTTGGAGCTAATACCAAGAAAATTAAAAATATGAAACAATCAGGCAGGAAGTGGATGAGACTCTTTACCGGTATTATAATGATTGGTTTGGGGATATTATTGATAATGTTCTCTTTGGGTATAATCAATTTTGTCATAACTTGAAAACTTTTATATATGTATAACGGATTTATTTAATATGGACAACAAAAAAATGATATGCCTTGATTTGGACAATACTCTTATACTTTCTGATAAGACGCACATAGAAGCTTATAATCGTGCATTGAATTATTTTGGATATGAAAAATATGATCAACATTGTTTAATTAAATTGTTTGGTAGACCCAAAATTGAGATAGCTAATGTATTAATGCCTGAAAAAAACCTTAAGGAACAAAAAGAGTTTCTTAAAATGCATGACAAGTTTCTAACTACTAGAACCTATAAGTATGCAAAAAAAGTTAAAGGTGTTGACTTCGTTCTTAAAAAATTAAAAAAACATTATATTATAGCTGTTGTTTCAAATACGGTTCATGAAAGCATTATATATTTATTAAAAGGAAGTAAATTAAATCCAAATTATTTTGATTTGGTTTTAGGGAGTGATGAAGTAAAAAATTCAAAACCTTGCCCCGATGAAATTTTGAAGGCTAAAAAGTTGTTACATCATAAACCTGAGTACATGGTAGGAGATTCTATTTATGACTTAATTGCTGCAAAAAAAGCAAAAGTTAACGGAATTGGGGTTTTAACTGGTCATCACAGCAAAAAAGAAATGATGATGTATAAACCTGTTGTTGTTTTAAAATCTATTGCTGATTTGCCTAAATTTTTGAAGATTGGATAGGTGTCTACAAAAAACGAAATATATTTAAAGTGTAGACACCTGTGGTGTTATATGTTTATAGAAACAAGAAAACAAGGAAAGAAAAAGAAATATTATCTTGTACATTCTTATAGAATTGGTGGCAAAGTTAAAAGAATTTTTCGTTATCTTGGCTCTAATTTAACTAAAAAAGAACTCGAAAAACTAAAGGAAAGAGCTAAGGAGCTACTGCTTGTGCACATAAAAGAAAAGCATTTATTTGAATTAAGTGATGATGAAATTAAAGAACTGAAAAAATATGAAGAAAGAATCAACATAGAACATCTTCATAAAAATCTTGACTGGAAAAAGTTTACCAAGGATTTTGCATATAACACCAACGCAATTGAAGGCTCAACTATTAGTTATAAGGAATCTGCGGGAATTATAGATAAAGAAAAAATCCCTAGAAATTATGATGAAATAGAAATGTTAAATGTGGCTGAGGCATTAGAGTTTATAAGAAAAACAAAGCAAAAATTATCCTTGGATTTAATAAAGAAAATGCATTTGATTTGTTTTAATGGAACAAAACGTTTTGCTGGAGAATTTAGAGATGTTGAAGTTGTCGTAATGGATGGTCTGGGGAGTATAGTTCATTATGGGGCTCCTCCGGGAGATGTAAAGAATCTTTTAATGGAGTTAATAGTATGGTATAAAAAAAATAATAAAAAACATCCTCCATTGCTTTTGGCTGCTTTAGTTCATAATCAATTTGAAAAAATTCATCCATTTCAAGATGGTAATGGGAGAGTTGGAAGACTATTATTGAACTATGTGCTTTTACGACAGAATTATCCTCCAGTTAATATTAAATTGAAAGATAGGGGAAGATACTACAAAACTTTGCAAGACTTTGATAAAAATGGAGATATTAAATCCACAATAAGGTTCTTAATTTCGCAGTATAGGAAACAATAGGTGTCTACATTCTACAAAAGTGTAGACACCTGTAGATTTGCCTAAATTTTTGAAGATTTGAAACTAAAAAAAGTCCTGAAGGTTTTCTCTTGGCTTAAAACCATATCTTTCTTTCATCTCTGCTCTTACTAAAACACAGTGTTTTGCAGTCATTAAACGTAAGCGATCCTCTCTCTCTTCTCTTAGCTCTTGCGCGATATCTCTTGCTACTTGGCCCAATAGAAGCTTGTCTCCTAAATCAAATTCGTCATGTGGGAAGTCTAGTTCTATGTTTCCTACAAATCTCCTTACATACCCCAAATATTCATCTTCTGCCATCTAGACCTTAATATAAAATATTTTAAAAACCTTACTTTTTGTTTAATATTATGAAATTAGGAGTTTTATTTTCTGGAGGGAAGGATTCTAGCTATGCTTTGTTTAAAGCTATGCAAAAAGATAAAGTGGTTTGTTTAATTTCTGTAATTTCTGAAAGTGAAGAAAGCTATATGTTTCATACACCTATTGATAATGTTGAAGAACAAGCTAGGAAAATTAGGTTACCCTTAGTTAAAGTAAAAACAAAGGGAGAGAAGGAGAAAGAGCTTAATGATTTGAAAAAAGCTATTAAAATTGCTGTTGAAAAATATAAAATAGAAGGCGTTGTTACCGGTGCTGTTGAATCTGTTTATCAGGCAAGCAGAATACAGAAAATTTGCAATGAGCTTGACATTTATTGTTTTAATCCCTTGTGGAAAATGAATCAAGTTGAATTATTAAAAGAAATTGTGAAAGCTGGATTTAAGGTTAAGATTGTTAAAGTTGCTGCTGATGGATTGGATGAAAAATGGATTAATAGAATTATTGATGAAGAAGTCTTAGAAAAGTTGGTTGAACTAAGTAAAAAATATAGATTTAACGTTGCTGCAGAAGGAGGAGAATACGAATCAGAAGTTGTTGATTTTCCTAAGTTCAAATGATTTTAGTAATTAAAGTTAATAAGTTTGAACTTCATGATGGAGAGTTTGTTAGATCCATAACTCAGTTATTAAAGAATTTTAAAGTTGTTCACTATAAAGATTTAAAAAAAAGTGATTTAGATAAATCTGATAAAGCAATACTCTGTGGTACTGCATTAAAAGATAATGAATTTATCAAAGATGTAAATAAATTTTTTTGGCTAAAAAATTATGATAAACCAGTTTTAGGCATTTGTGCTGGAATGGAGATTATTGGAAAAGTCTTTGATTGCTATTTAGAAAAAGTTACCGAAATTGGAATGATAAAAATAAAAACAATTAAGAAGAATATATTATTTGACAAGAAGTTTGAAGCTTACAGTTTGCATAATTATTCTGTTAATAAATCTAAAAGTATAGATGTAATTGCTAAGTCAGATAAGTGCATCAGTGCAATTAAAGTAAAAAATAAAGAAATTTACGGAGTTTTGTTTCATCCAGAAGTTAGAAATAATGAGATTATAAATAATTTTAATATCCACTAAATGAATCTAGTTTAATGTTTTTAGCACCAAAATCTTTTAAGACGATGTAAATCGATTCTACCATTTTTGGAGCACCAGAAATATACCATGTTTTGTCTGGAATATTTTCTACATGATCTTTGATAAAATTTTTATCAATTCTTCCTTTATTTCCAGTATAATTTTGATCATCTGTGATTGTATAAATTATTCTTAAGCTATTGTTTTTTTCAGCTAATTCGTCAAGTTCTTTTTTGAAAGCTATGTTCTTGAAAGTTTTGTTAGAATAAAACAATGTAACTCTTGTATTCATTTCATTTTCTGTTAAGTATCTTAAAATTCCGATGAATGGAGTTATGCCAATGCCGCCTGCTACGAATATTATGTCTTTTTCTTCATCTTCATAATAAAACTTTTTGCCATAAGGGCCAGAGATTATTAATTCATCTCCTGGATTTAAAATATTTAATTCTTGTTTGAAAGGGCTATCGTTTCTTATAATTGTTGCAAATTCTAAGAAATTTTGAGTAGGAGATGAAACTAAAGAAAATGGCTTTCCGTTTTCAGGGGCTATTTCAACAAAAATATGCTGACCAGGTAAATAATCAAAACTTTTGGGTTTTTCAAGAATAAAAGACTTTGTGAAATCTGCGATTTCTTTTACTTCTAAAATTTTTAATCTTAAGTTTTCCTGAATCATTTTTCTATGTCGTGTTTTTCTATAGAAACCTTTCCTTCAGAAACCTTAATGACAACTTCATCTTCAGGTTTAAAGTTTGTTGATGCAGTTACAGACTCAGGAAGCCTTATAATTCCTGCTTTGACGTTTAGGTTTGCTAAGAATTCATTTGAATCTTTTTGCTTTAATTCTTTCATCACTTTTTTGTAATCTTTGTTTGCTTTAACAGCTTGGTATTCTTTTGTTTTTTCAAAAAGGAATTTTGCTATTTCATCGGCTATATCGAGTTTTGTTGCTTTTGTTAATCCTTGAATACCTGGACTTACGTTAACTTCAACTACATAGGGTCTTAAGCCTTTTAATATATCAATTGCGCATAAATCTGCTTTGATGCTTTTAGCGCTTTTTACAGCTAAATATTCTGTGTCTGGATCCAAAGTTATTTTTTTACCTTTGCCCCCCATATGAATGTTTGCCCTTAATTCTCCTTTTGGCGCTTTTCTCTGCATTGCCGCAATTACTTTGTCTCCTAAAACTAAAGCCCTTAAGTCTGTGGCTCCTGTTTCAACATATTCCTGAATAATATAAGGTTGTTTAAAGACTTCTAGAGCATCTAAAATCGAATTAGCACTTTCCACAGAATCTGCAAACATGACACCTTTTCCATGAGTACCTGAAGGAATTTTTATAATTGCGGGAAAATGAGAATTTGCTACAAGCTTCTTAGCTTCTTCAACTGTTCCAGCCAAATAGGTTTTTGGAATTTCAATACCTGCTTTCTGCAATTCTATTAAAGTTAAGAATTTGTCATGACCTAAGGTATAAGATTCTGGTAATAAAGGAGTATAACATCTATCTTCCAAGACCGCAATAATGCTTCTGGATAATAAAGCGTATTTATATGAGCCCTTACAGTAAACGCAGTCATAATCCTTTATAGGCTTGCCTTCGTAGATTATCTGATGCTTGTTTTTAGAACCTAAATGGACTTCTATCTTCTTTATACTAAGCATGTCTACTTCATCAAAGAAAGCTTTTGCCTTTTCAGCAATCATTTGACTACTACCGCTGCTTAAGCTTATTATTGCTAATTTCATCTTTTTAATAATGGGTCTACTATGAATTTGCCTTTTTTAAGTATAGAATCCCCCAACAACACCTTATATTTTAAGCTTTTCCTATCTACAATATTAAAGATTCCATTAAATTTTCTACCTTTTATCTCTAATTTTGCCTTTAAAACTGGTCTTGTGGTTGAACCGTGCACGTTGGTATAGTCTCTAACTGCGATTATTGGGCCTAATTTTAATTCTGCTGCCAAAGTAATATCTATTGAGGACCTATTGGCCCCTGTATCTATTTTTGCCAGAACTTCCTTGCCCTCTATCTTAACTTTTTCAACTAAGCCTACAATTTCTCTTTTTCTTAGAATCTCCTTTTTCATTGAAAATAAAGCTGTTTTGGTCTTTTTTAAACGTTTCTAATTATTAAGCTATGTTTCTCATCTTATCTGCTATACTTACTGCTGCTATCCATTCTAAGTCTTCCTTTGACTGCTCAAACAAGATATTTGCTCCTTCTACGATACATGAACCAACTGGTCTCTTTAGTATTCGTGAGGCTATGTATCTTCCGCTTACAGGCAACATTCTACCTATTAGAACATATGTTGTTGCTGCTTCATCAATATAATTAAGAAGATTATAACTTGGGTTTTCCATTAATTGCCCTGACCCATAGACTAACAAGCTTACACATGTTGAAACTATTAATTCTGCGTTGAAGTAAGAACATTTATCCCTGCCATATTTTCTTGCAACTCTTTCTTGAACTTTTCCAGGTAACAGGCCTATCGGCCATTTTGTTAATAGGAATGACAGATCATTGAGGTATTCATTTTTAATCATGTTTGTGTTAAGGCAAATTAAATTTAAAGATTTCTAATAAGATTTATATATTCTAAAATGAATACTATGTTATGAAAGCTATATCTTTGAAGAAGAATTATCCTTACATTATACTTGCATTGTTTGTTCTTGTATTGATACTTTCATTTATTGTTGTTCAACCATTTATTGTATCCTTTTTATCCAGTATTGTTTTAGCTTATCTTTTTTACCCAGTTTATAATAAGTTAAAGTCAAAAATTGGAAATGAGACTGTTTCTGCTTTCCTTATGGTTATAGCTCTTTGTGCTGTAGTCATTGTTCCTTCATATTTTGCCATTGATTTACTGATAAAAGAGTCATTGCTTTTATTTGATAAGCTTAGCACTTCATCTTTGCCCCTTCTTCAGTCATTTTCCCCCATTATTGACAAGGTTACTCCTCTGCTTTTTGGTAAGGCGCCCGAACTAGTATTAACAATTCCTTATTTTTTGCTTAATCTTTTTATTACTTTGTTTATCTTGTTTTATTTTTTTAAAGATGGAGATGTCATATTAAAGAAAATAGAAGAAATTATTCCTTTAAAAAGAAAAGACAAAAACTTGTTTATTGATGAATTCAAGAAGATTACACATGCTACTGTTTATGGTATGCTGCTAACAGGGGTATTACAGGCATTAGCCATAATAATTACTTTTTACATTTTTGGTGTTTCTTCTCCTTTTTTATGGGGATTTGTTGTATTAATATTTTCAATATTACCGGGGTTAGGACCTGCTGTAATTTGGATTCCTGCCGCTGTTCTAAAGTACTTTGATGGGAACAATGCTGCTGCTTTAGGTATTGCTTTAGTTGGTATTTTAGTGATTACGCCTATTGAGTCTTTTTTGAAACCTAAACTAATAGGGGATAAATCCAAATTACACCCTATTGTAATCCTTCTTGGAGTTTTAGGTGGCATTAAGCTTATGGGATTTATTGGTGTTGTATTTGGTCCATGGATTTTGGCTATCTTTGCAACATTTGTAAAAGCTTATATCAAGAAGATAGAAGATTAAACATTTTTATACAACCATAGAATTAAAGATGTACTTCTAAGATTTTTGCTTGTTAATGGCATTTCTGAGAAATCCATAATTAGGTGTGTAACTAGACCAAAAATTAAAGTGGGAATATAAAATATTATACCAAGGATTAATATTAATAACCAAAATTCAATTACATGAAATATATGTAAACGATCTATTTCTATTAATTGTCTTCTTTCTTTGTGAAAAATATAGGAGTTTTTAGGATTTAAATCTTTGAATTTTAGGGCATACCAAATGTAATGATCGATATCTATTAAGAATCCAGAGATAAAGACTAAAAAAGATGAAATTCCATAAGAGGGAAGTAATAAAATAACTAAAATACAATTAACTATGAAATGCCTGGAAATATCCATAGGCTTTTTAAATTGGAAATTTATAAAAACTATGCGGAGATGGCACAACTCGGTACTGCGTGGGTCTCGAATTTATGGAGAGAACCCATTTCCTTTGGATATCTGGGTTCAAATCCCAGTCTCCGCGCTTATCTCATGAAATTGTTACTTTCTGTGATAGAAGTGAGAAATAGAAACTTCTATTTTATGTTTTTGAGCCTTGAATTTCTATTACATACTTATTTTTAGATTCTGGATAAACTAATACTTCCTCTCCTTTTTTTAAGTTTCCAAAATTAATTTGATTTTTGCTCAATCTTACAGCTAAACTGTTTCCCAAAACGTTTAATTTAGTTTTATGCTCTAAACCCCATAATCCTTTCCTCTTGGCTGCCTCATCAATCTTTTCTAATGTTGTATCCTCGTAAAACTGCTCTCCACATTTTTCACAAACTAGTGCGGGAAATTTTCCTATATCTATTCCTATCAGCATGTAGCTTATTCTTTTTTCTTTTATTTCTCCTTCACATTCAGGACATTTGTTTAGTTTCATCTTAATTAACATATATTGTTTTTAAATAATAAGTTTTTTCATCTAATTTTTTGTAAGCTATTTTTATTTCTCTATATGATGCCAGATAACCATCTGTCTGTTTTACAGTAGCTCCCATTTTCAAAGCCCTTTCAATTTGCTCTTTTGTTAAACCGTACACCATTCTTTTATCGTTTGCATGCTTACTATAAATAATCTTAATCATTATTATATTGTGTTATAACTTCTACTTACTTATATAATTTTTGGTTTTATAAAAACCTTTAAAATTTTGAGTAACCTTTAAATCTCTTTTGTGATTACCAATGATATGAAAGTCATTTTGCCTTGTGCGGGATATGGTACACGTTTGAGCAGAGAAATAACTAATGGTCTGCCTAAACATCTTCTTCCTGTTTGTGGACAACCTGTTATTGAATACACTTTAATTCAGCTAGACGCAATGACTGAGGTTGACAAAGTTTATCTTGTAACAAATGATGTTTTTTATGGCATTTTTGATGATTATATCAAAAGATCTGGGTTTTGTTCTAAAGTCACGCTTGTTAATAATCGATCCACATTAAATGAGAATAGACTGGGCACTGTTGGAGATATTACAATGGTGGTTGAAGAAGGTAGGCTTGCTGATGATACCATGGTTATTCTTGCCGATAATCTTTATAATTTTAGATTGGATGAAGCTTTGCATACATTCAGGTTATTAAGATTGCCTTTAGTTGTATCATATGATATGAAGGATATAGAGAGAGTTAGGAAGAAGTTGGGAGTATTAGTAGTTGGTGAAAAGGGGGTTATCAATAGATTCGAAGAAAAACCAGAAAATCCAGAATCTACTTTAGCTTCTACCGGGATTTATATTTTTCCCAAAGAAACATTGCATAGATTTACAGAGTATAAGAGAGACTCTCATGGAGACTTAACTAAGTTAGATCGAATGGGGGATTTCGTTAAATGGTTAGTGGGATTGGAAACAGTGATAACTCATGTGTATAGCTCTGAAAAATACAAATGGATTGATATTGGCGCAGAAGAATCTTATAGAGAAGCTCAGAGAATCTGGAAAGATATGTCTACATAATTTCTTCTAGCATTGCTGCAAATGCAGGTCTTGTGATTAGTATTCCTGCAGTTACTCCTACAATTGTTGCAAGAGCAAATCCTTTGAACAAACCAGCTCCTGCCCAAAACAGAGGAAGCATTGCTGCAAAGATTGCCACATATGCAACCAGAATAATGAAAAATGCATTCTTTATGCTTTGTTTTAATGAAGATCCCTGGCCTTTCAGAACTTCATCTGTTATAACAATTTGGTCATTTAAGCCAGTACCTACTGTTGCTATAATCCCCGCTATTGTTGCTATATCTATATTTTGTTTAAACAATGCTGCAAATCCTAAGATTATTGATATTTCAGAAACCAGTGTTATAATCATTGGGATTATTATTTTGAATTTTCTGTAACGTATAAAAATAAACAAGCATACTGCTATAAGAGAAACTAAACCTGCAAATACTGCGTTTCTTAAAAATGATTCTCCTAAAACAGGGCTTATTGATTTTAGTTCTAGAATTTCAAGTTTTGTTGGCAAACTTCCTGTTAATAGTATTGTCTGCAACTTGTTCATTTCATGAGTTGTATCTTTTATTGCATCTTCCTGTGTTGCTCCGTAACCTGGACCAGAAATACTAATTTGTGTTGCTTCAACTCCTTTTAATGTTGAAGCTATTTGTAAACTACTTATTAATTTGTCATCAATATACAAATCTAATGGTTTACTTAAGTACCTATTATCAAGAGCGGAAGATGAGTTTATGTCAAGTTTGGATGTTGCGTCTGCTTGAGATTTAGCAGCTTTAGGGGATAAGGTTATTGAAAATTCAAATGTACATTGAGTTTGACTTTCTGTCGGAATGCAACTTCTAATACCTGAGCAAGTTCCATCATCTTTACATACATAGGTTAAATCTTCTTTACTTCCTGTAAAAACAGTTTTATTATCAATACGAGCTTCAAACTTACCTTGCTTGGCTATTAAATCTTCAACGTCTTCTCTAGAAGCACCGGCAATTTCAATTATTACAAATTTATTTCCAAGCAAATCTGAGGCTTCTCTTATTTGAACATCTGATAAACCAAAAGCATTGAGCCTGTTTTCCATTATTTGGATTAATGTTTTGAATTCTTGGTCTGTTAATTCTTCTTGGGGTTTTAAAATTGCTCTACTACCTCCCTCTAAATCAAGACCTTTTCTTAGATTAGAATTAACAACCTTGCTTACTGAAATTCCAAGATCATCTGTTTTTTTTACTAAAATGTATTCTTGCTTATTAGTTGTTATTTTTACACTTTGATTAACTTTAGCTCTTTCTATTTCTTTTACATATGACTCGATATCTTTTATTTCTACATTATTTATTGCAGTTATTATTTCTCTATTTTTTGGAGCAGTATTTGGAGGAATAGACATTCCAGATAATGAAGCTTCGCTAAATGCTTCAACACTCTTTACTGCAACACCCTCTTTGTGAAAACTTGGGTTTATTGATACTAATACCAGTAATAAGAAAAATAATAAAATTAAGATTCTCGGTCTTTTTATTAAATTCTTTATCATTGCATGCCTCTTTTCTTAGCATACCAGATTAGTAATGGTCCGTTTCCAAGATAAGTTGCCATTATGTCTATTATTATTGCTATCAAGATTATAGTAAATATTTCTTGAAGCACTGGATTTACTGTAAATGTCAAAGCTACTATCATTGCAATTATTGTAGCAAAACTCATTGTCAAGCCTGTTTTTATTCCTGACATCATTCTTTTGAGTAATGTTGAGTCTGAATGCTTTATCATTCTTGTTGTTAACAAAACATCAGTGTCAATGCTATATCCTATAATTAATAAAAAAGCTGTTATTCCGGGGGCGCTTAATTTCATTCCAAGAAAACTTACTATTGCTAACGTTACTATCAAGTCTATTGATGCTGCACTTATTACTGCAATTGATGGAATGAATGTTCTAAAAGCTATGAAAACAGTTAATGCCATTAATATGAATGAAACTATTAAAACAATTATTAATGATTGGTAAAAAGAAGATGCGAATGCTGCATTTATTATTCTTGAGTTGTATTGGTTATCTGTAAAACTTATTTTTGATGATAAAAGAGATTTGACTTCGGATTCTTCGACATTACTAAGTTTTATTGTTACTCCTAAACTTTTCGTTGATGAAAAATCGCTTAACTCCCTGACTGAGAAATCTTCATACTTAGTTGATAATACAGATTCAACTTCCTGAGCTGTTAAACCTGGCTTGTCTATTGTTATTTCTATTCCGCCTTTTAGTTCTACATCTCTTTTTATTATTTCACCATTAGAAAAATAGTTGTAAGTTAAAAAACTTAAGCTTAGCAAAAGGATTAATGCTGGAATTATCATTAACTTTTTGTAATGTTTATCGTAAAATTGTTCTATCTTCTCTTCCATTTTAAAAAGACCCGAAACAGGATTTAAATAGTTTATTATTTAGTTATTTATGGTTGTCTTATGACTGTTAAGGCTAATGGATTCTTTATAGATTTAGCTTATGTATAAATTTAGTCTGGTGGATTCAAGCTCGCTGCCTTCATAATTTCGGATATTAGCAGTTAACAATTTTGGTGCAGATGCTTGATATATCCCAAATATCATTAACTGATTTGACCAATGTAAAACTATTTCATCAACTTTTGCATCTTTTCTTGTTCCTTTTCCGCTTAGTTGGTCATATCTTTCTTGCAATTTAACTGCAGAATTCCAGGCAGTATCCATAGCTTCATATTTTCTTCTACAAAGTTCTGTTTCTTCATCTTTTAATCTTTTTAATTCTGGATTGTCCTCTAATTCTTCCTCTTCTTCACGAATTCCTCCGCGAGTACCCTCCCAGAAAGCATAATCTTCCCCTTCAGCATGCAGATATTCTTGGTACGTTTGCGCAAATGTTGTAAATTCAGGCATTATTTCTGGATATTCTATAAAAGAGGGGGTATGCTCCTCTGCTTCTTCTAAAAGCCTGTGAATTTTTCTTAGATTATCGAATCTGGATCTAAATGTTAAAGGGTGAATGGCTAGTGCATGTAAATCTTCTGCGTTTACACCATTAATCCATTGTTCACTTAGGTCAGGTCTATAAATTTTCCCGCCTATATATCTCCCGCCGCATGTTTCACAAGGTCTTTGAGATTCTCCAAAATTCCAGAGATGGTATCTATTATCACTTAGTACGTATGACAATACCTGTGGGAGACCATCTCCTTGTAAAGATTTAATAATTTCACTTAGATGATTTGTTGAGAATTCTCGATCTTCAATTTTTTTTCTTATGACAGCTCTTCCTTCTTCATCTAAACTAATTTCTCTATGAAAAGGCAATCCGACATCTGAGATATAACCTATGAGAGTTTTTGCAATAAATGGAACTTCTCCCGGCATCGGATTGTCTTCTTCTTTAATTTGGAAACCAAATCTTCCATTTAGTTCAAATGTGCTTAAACTTGATCTTCCTGTTGGGCCCGTTGATATTCTAAATCCTGTTGTTTTTAATTTTCCTATCTGGTTTAAATCGTTAAGGAGTCCGTCTAATCCTATATGATGTCTATGTAAGCATACATGAGCCATAAAATCTTTAAAGTAGGTTTTCCTAAATTCTTCAGGGGGAATATCAACAATTACAGTATATGCACTTAATGGAGCAGCATCTACCTCTGCATCAGATAATGCGTTTTCCAAATCTCTTTCAGTTTTATATGAAGCTTGTCTTGTTATGTTAAACCTACGCCCAGATATAGAGATAACAGAACCTTCTTTCGGATCTACTCCTTCAGGTAATAATGTAATCCTGTGAACATCCCCTATTTTTTGAGAACCATCAGGAAAATATTCTTCCCCGGAAATAAATAATGTATGGTCTCCGCTAAATAATGCAAAATAGTTCTTTGATTTATCTAATATGTCTTTTAATTGACTTAAATCGTTTTGCAATGGCACCGGGAGTTTATTGTCTTCTGATATTGAGAGTAACCTCATTGCTTCTGATGAAGTTACAATCGCTGTAGGGCTTCTGTCCATTGATAGGGATACTAAAGGAGACTCACTGGCTGGTAATTCCCTACTACTTTGAGCTGTTAATACCTCGTCTGGAGTGAGATATTTTTCTTTTAGCGATGGTTTAATCTGGTCGTTTGTTATTACGCCATCCTCTATCATTGCCCTTAGAACTCCTGGCAGCCTTCTATGAAAATGCTCCTTGCTATATTGGTCATATGGTTTTCCTTCTCTTATTGCCCAGAATACAGACATGAACCTTTTATCTAAGAAATTAGGTTCATGGTAATCAAATAACCGGTCATGGTCAACAGCAGTTGCTTCCCATCTTTTTAATATTTCTACTGCATACCACCCCATAAACCTTGAAGCTTCATCTCCAGGTTTTTTGTTTTCATATCTTGATTTTAAAGTTGCATAGATTATTTCAGATATTTCTTCAGGAAAACTGCTTACATAAACTCTTCTATCTTCCATTCCAGCTTCTTTTGCATGATCTGGATAAAGAAGATTAACTGTTCTTGAAAAGGATAATATTCCTTTTTTATGTTCAACGAAAAGAGAAGAAAAATGCATTGCTAAATTAGGATGTATAGTTTTTCTTTTTACTGGAAATTCGACACCATGACCATAAAGGCCATAATCGATAAGATTTCTATCTTCCTCTACCTCTTTCCAATCTTCATCTTCTCTTTTTGTGTAATGTGACTGCTTGGATAATTTTAAAGGATGTATCATGTCTTTTGCCAAATTAATTAGAGATTCAGCACAACTTTGAACACATCCAGAGATAACATAATCTTCCCATAACTTTCTTGATTCTTCCCATCCAGAATTTGGTTCTTGTTCTGCAAGCTCATTAAACCTTTCTCTTGTTGGTAGGACTTCTCTTAATTCTTCGATAGTTTTTTCTAAATCTCTTCTTTTACTAGCAATACCAAACATTACTGCCAAATCTCTTCTGTCTCTAAATTGTCTGTGATATCTTTTTTCAAATCCTGCTTTTGATTCTTCCCATAAACGTTTAACCCTTCTTGGGTTTGCAGCTTCTAATACTTCGAGTTCATTTTTCCATCTTTTCTCTCTAAAGTTGTCTTTAATTCTTAAATCTTGATCGCTGTAATAAGAACCACTTCCGCTAGGCCAAAGACATCTGCTTTGAGCATTTAATTCAACTAAAGCAATATCTGGAATGAATGATCTAGTAAAGTTTATCAATCTATGAACATTTCTTAATACAATCTCACATGCCTCGCTTATCTTATCTTCATTGAATAACTGCCTTAATCTTTGTTCCAATGATTCTTCAAAATCTATAAAATTCAGAAAATCTGTTACTTCATGAGGGGGATACGGTTCTTCACCTTTCATTTGAACTTCCACATCTTCTAGCATGATTTCTTAGAGACAATAAACGTTAAAAAATAGTATTATTTGAATATTGTATGATAGAAGTTTTAAGATTAACCCATAGAATAAGAAGAGACCCCAGATTAAGTAGTCATGTGGCTTTAACTGCTCGGGCTTTTTTAGCGGATAAAATTTACTATTCTGGCGACCATGATGCTGCTTTTGAATCTTCTATAAATAATACAGTTAACAGATTTGGAGGGAATTTTGAAATTCTCTATGTTAAAGATGCTATAAAATTTGTTCAGAAAAGAAAAGAGCAGGGATTTTTTATAATCCATTTAACTGCTTATGGAGAAAAACTAATGAAAGTTATTCATAAGATAAGAGCCCATAAGAATATTTTAATCATTGTAGGAAGTGAGAGAGTTGAGCCTGAGTTTTATGAATTAGCCGATGCGAACCTTAGTGTAACTAACCAACCAATCAGCGAAGTATCTGCCTTAGCTGTTTTTTTACATGAATATTTTGAAGGCAAAGAGCTAGATGCTAAGTTTGGAAATGCTAAACTAATTTTTAACCCCTCTAAAACAGGAAAGAATATAACTAAGTTAGATAATATCTGACTCTGTGTCTTGAAAGTTTTTCTTTTTGTACCATCTCTTTTCGTTCCATAGAAGAAAGAACTCTATGAACGGATGAGAGATTTATTTTCAATTTCTTAGAGATTTCTTTAGGAGAATTTGTTTTTAAAAGATTTTATTCTTAGTTCTCATTGATTTTTAAGAAAATTTTAGACTACTAAAAATATGCATCTGCAAAACAAAAACTTTATAAACTTTAATTTACACGTATAAATTAATATGGACATGTATAAACTAAAATGGACAAAATTACAAGCAGGAATATTTAGGCTTTTATGCATTAGAGCCGGCCAAACCCTCAATCTAAGAGGTATTGCCAGATCGCTAAAAGTCTCCCCAACAGCAGTTTCAAAAGCTTTGCATGGACTAGAAAAAGAAGGCCTCATTAAGGTAGATAAGTCTAAAACAATGAATCTTATGTCAATTGAGCTTGATAGAGACAATCAAAAAATAATAGAATTAAAGCGCGCTGAAAATTTAAAATTAATATATGAATCAGGGCTTGTTGAATTTTTGGAGAATACTTTTCCAGGGTGCACCATAATTCTATTTGGAAGCTATTCGAGAGGTGACGATGTTATTAGTTCAGATATAGACATTGCAATTATCGGAGCAAAAGAGAAACAAGTTGAATTAACAAAATTTGACAAGATGCTGGAAAGAATTATTTTTATTAACTTTTATAAAAATTGGGATATAGAAAGAAATTTAAGAAACAATATTCTAAACGGAATAATCTTAAGAGGAAGTGTGGAAATATGAGGAGCTTAAAAAAATTTGAAGAGTTTGTAAGTTTGAAAATAGTAAAAAAACAGTCCTCAGACAAAGAAAGGGCAAAGAATCTTATTGCTGAAGCAGAAGACAAACTAAAATTTTTTGAAAAATTAAAAGATAGACTAAGTTTTGGTGAATTAAACCCTAATTATACTGTTGAAACCTGCTATGATATCCTAATCGAATTATTAAGAGCAAAACTAATAAGAGAGGGATACAAAACAGACTCTCATGAAGCGGAAGTTTCTTATTTGAGAGACATAGGTTTTCAGGAATCAGAAGTTCTTTTTATGAACCAGTTGAGGTATTTCAGAAATGGGATTAAGTATTATGGGAAGATCTTTGATGAAGAGTACGCAAAAAAGGTTGAGAAATTTTTATATTCATCTCTTAAAAAATTAAAAGAGCCTAATGAAGCTATAAAGGAGATGAAGGATGAAGTAAGAAAATCCATGCAAGTGGTTGCTGATGAAAAAGGAATAAAAGTCAAGTGAAAGAACTTCCGGTTACGAAGTTAAAACCCCCATTAATGTATCTTCTCCAAAAACAACAATACCCTTTAGAGCGTTTAATAGTGGCTTATCTTCTTTTTTAATATTGTTTTTAACATCATCTTTAGTTTGGTACATCGGATGTATTTTTTTAATATTGATATAATTAATTTCTTCTATTTCTTTTTTTAATTTTTGAAATTTTTTATTATCAGTGATTAATAATATGTCAATGTCATTGGCATTCTTTCCCTTTCTTAACAAAGAACCAAACAGTACAGCACAATCCGCGTTTTTAATGTTTCTAATATCATTAACCCATCGTTTAATGTAAGAAGGACTTTGTTCAGCCTCTCTTTTTAATAAAAATTTAATATACTGTCTCGTATATTCATTACCTAAATTCAATTTGTAAAATTTAGCTTTTCCTTTAGTTTTAGAAGTGACTACATTATCCTTTTCCGTCCTTTTAGCAATTTTTAGAGCCCCCATTGCACTAATCCCGAGCTTTTTGGCTATACTATTTGCATTATACTCAATTTCTGGGCTTTTGAATATGAGCAATACAAACTGTATTTCATTGTTTGTAATATCCATTTAAACCTCTAGTTGATATATATAAACTCGTAGTTTAAATAGTTTTCTATTACAACCAGAATAGCAGAAATATCCTAGAAACAATTGTTGAAAAGGAATAACTTACTTCTTAGTGGTTAAAAAAGAAAGTTTTATAAATGAACATTTAGTTGATAGTGTATGGCAAAAAGAAGATTAAGAAGGCTTGCTTACATTCCTTTATTTGCTTTAGCTACTGCTTGCAGTGATGGAGATAAAAATCCCGTTGATTCGGAAAGAGAACCTGTAGAGGATGGCATAGAACAAAGAAGTTTTTATGATTTAGACTTTACTCAAGTGTTTAAGGATCCTTCGTTTAGAGAAGATCAACTTCTTTTTTCTTATGATTTTGAAAGAGACTATCCTGGAGAATATAGAAAACTTACTCATGAAGCTGATTATTCTGGGCAATTAAAAGTTAGTCTAATTGGGGTTGTTCCTATTTTAAAGGTTGCGAGAGATCAAGGTATGAGGGTTCCTCTTACACCTCTTGAAGCCAGATTCTATGAAGGTCAGGGTGTTGTTCCTGCTGGAGTGTTTAGAGATGGTCAAGGAAGTGAGGTTGCAGTTGAGTTTATTGGTCCTGAAGATGGGAGAACATATTTAGGAGTTAAAGACCTTTCTTCTACTACTTCTGGAGGTTATGGTTTTTCACCTAGAAGGATTTTTGTTAATGGGAATGAAGTGGTTCTTGATCCTGTTTCTCCAGAGACTACAAGAGAGAGTATGACTACATTAGAAATCACAAAGTATGTTAAGGGTGGTCGAATTAATGTTGTGACATATGCCGCTGCTGATGGAGACGGGCAACCAACAGATTTATTCTTAAATAGATTAGTGATAAGCAGCTCTGAACCTTTTTCTGACAACAAATAGAAATTCTTTTAAATTGTGTTTAAGTTAGATACTTTAAGCCCTAGTAGCTCAGAAAACGAAAGTTTGAGCAATTGGTAGAGCACATGACCTGAAAGGTGTGAAGCTGTTAACCAGCTGACAGAGACCATGGGGTCCAAGGTTCAAGAAAATCCAAAAGGTTTTGATGCTCCTTGCTAGGGCGATTATATTTTTCTAAATACTATTGTAAATTGCAAATGGTTTCTTCTTATAAAATGCCCATATTCTGTCTCCATAAGACCAGTGCCACCATTCTAAAGGGTAATTAACAAAACCTGCTTCTGTCATTATATTAATAAGAAAAAGTCTGTTGTTTTTTACTTCATTTTTAAAAGGAAATTCTGTGGCTGCTTTTATTGAAACCGCATTTATCTTAGTGCCCATGTTTATTTCTTTCATATTTTTGTCTACCAACACTAAGTCTACTGCTCCGCCAGTTGTGTGCGGGGGGATTATTTTAGGATTAGCTACCCATTTATCTGTCTCTTTTTCAAGTTCTTTATTTGTTAAATTTGGAAATTTGTTTTTTAGTTCTGATAAGACTTGTGCATATATCCTTTTTTGCGCTTCCATGGGCCTGTAAGTATCTATTATTTTGAGGCAAGTATTTTTAGGTAATACGAATTGTATTTGGGACAACATTATAGCAACATTTTCTCTCACAAAGCATTCATTCTTTTTTAAATTCTGAGATTTTTTACTTTCTTCTTCAATTTCTATTATTATATCTTTATTATAATCTCTTAAGTTAACCATTTTTTCATTACATTCTATTACTGGAATTTTCATTAATTCTTCATCTTTTACGCAATTAGGTTGAAATTTCATTTTTGATTAACCCCACCATTTTTGTTGGTCCTGATAATGTGATAAATTCTTTGTATTTGTTTATTTTTAATAAACCCCCAGGCATAAAAACCTTAGACTGATTAGTTGACAATGCTGCTGCTATAGCTCCTGTACCACAGGCTGCTGTGAAGTTTTCTACGCCTTTTTCAAATGTTTGCGCGAAGATTCCGTTTTCTAACATTTTGATTATTGTTACATTACAGTCTAGTTTATTTCTAATCGACTTTGCAATTTTTTTAGATTTTTCAAAATCTTTTGTGATTATTGTTTTATGCTTGACTTTCCCTATACTCCATAACTCTTTTTCCTTTTTAAAAACATTAAAGAATATTTTAGGGGTATTATCCTCTATTACAAATGGAAATTTTAATCCCAAAGATTCTATAACCCCCTTATCTTTACATAGATTGTTTTTAAAACAAAAAGATGCCGTAACTCTTAGCCCATTACCGCAGTTGTCTAGCGTACCTTCTGGATCAAAGAATTTCATTAGGATATTTTTCCTTATTGTTATCTGTATTAAACCGTCTGTATTGTAATTTCTATTCAACTCTTGAATTTTACACTTCTTTAATCTTGGAATGTTTTTCTCATAATACATAACTACAAAATTATTATGAGCTCCATGCCATAGTTCTGTCTTCATATCATAAGCCCCCTTGTAGATTTTAAGCAAAGATTCGAGGAGATTTTTTCCCCCTATACTCTTCAGTTAATCTTTTTGGTAGACCCAGACGAGCCAATGCGATATCAGTGTCACCGCTACTTCTTAGTATTTGGTCTAATTCACTTCTTGCTTCAAATATTATATCGGCATTTCTTTTTAGAGCACTAATGTCATCATCTTCTAAATTAAGTTCAGTACGTATCTCCAACTTCCCTTCTTCAATCATTTGTTGAAGGTCTTGAAGATATTCTGCAGAATCTTGGTAAAATATGCCAGTGAAAACAAAACCATATTTTCTTTCTTTCAAATTTCCTAACACAAAACTTTGTGGCAGATATATAAAGTGATCCCTATCCAAACTTTCAAAATCTTGTTCCATATCAAGTTTCATCTTTTCCCATTTGTCTATTGTTGGCCTAACCAGATAACTTTTTGTCATTTTCATTCCCCCAGTATTTCATTTTTTTCAATTCATGAATTTTATTCTCATATCACTATTGTGAGCCCCATGCCATAGTTCTGTCTTCATACTTCATCACTTAGAACTATTCCTTTGTCTAGACTAAAGGGCGATTCTTGTTCAAGATATTTCTCTAATCCTTTTTTTCCAAAGTGAGGGAAAATTGTAGTGAAACTTAGCCATGTTTTTTGCCTGTCTTGTACTGTACATCTTCCGTCATAGCCTGTGCAAATTAATTTAACCTCATCAAATCCAGAAATTGCATTAAAATAAGGGAGACATTCAAGGGCGTAGCCATTGTTACCTGCCATGTAGTTTCCAGCTATGTGAAGTCTTGTTTTTCTTTCTGTATCCCTTGGCTTTCTGGCTGGACTCAAAACTATGTAATTAAGCAAACTAACTGTTGGCATTAGCTCTTTTCTTATTAAGGCTTTGAAAGACTCTTCTGCTGGAACAGTAACTCTTTCACCTAGGCGTCTCTCAAATTCGAATCTTGGCGGGCTTTCGTAAAAATTAACTTTTACAGGCTCTTTCTTTTCGCTTATGCCATAGAACAGATATGTTCCCCCATTTGATTTATGTTTGATTTCAAGATTTTCTGGAAGCTGCATTTTCCAAAAAGGGAACCCTGCTTCTAAATCTTCCTCTAACTTTTGAGCGAACAATAATGTTGATACAGATTCTGGGACTCCACAATATTTTATGTTTACCAGATTCAGAAATTCTTTTCTTAAATCTTGCAGAAACCCCGCTACTGTTGATGAATTAAGCGCTGTTTCCCTAATTGATTCTATAAGAGGCAGAAATCTTCCTGCAAACAGAATTCTTTTGCTTTTTTCTATTCCGATATTTTTTATAATTTTGATCCATTCTAGGCTTATTACTTTTAAAATCAATTCTAGACAAAAAGG
>JACOZR010000004.1 GCA_016181245.1 Candidatus Woesearchaeota archaeon
GATTAAGCCAAATAACAGCAAGGATTATAATACACAATGCAAGAAAACTTGCGTATTATAATAAGCTGACAAAAGTCAGCTAATATCCACGCAAAGCCGTATTCGCATTATTTTCTATATTCTTATGGAGCCTATTTGGTTTTCCTGATCTTTTAAAAATCCCTTATGCATACAGTGTTATTGGACTAATTTTTGTATTGATTCCTATATTTTTGGGGTTGTTTAATTGTCAGAAATTTTTTACTAAAATTTTCATAGCTAATGCTTATTTCTTTTATTTCAACCTCATCTATGAAATAACGGCATTGATATTAGGATGGTGGTATTTTCCAGAAAAGGGCCAATTTATACATTGGATTAGCTTTTTAGACCTAAAATTTCCATTTGAAGAATTATTCTTTTTCATTATGCTTGGGGTTATGGGTGTTCTTTCCCTTTTCGAATTCTTTGATGAGGATCATAAATAGGAGGATCATAAACCAGTTAGTAACTTGTGATTGATAAAAGTTTAAATACTCCTTTAATAGATTATACAAAATGCAAATTGACATAAAAAAGGGGTTCACAGTTTACAAGACAGAAGGAGATTGTGTAGTAGCCTGCCCCCATGCAGGTCCAGCCCTAGAAAGAGCTACTTCCAGAGATGACAACAGTGAAACAGTAGGCAGCGTTTTATGGAGACTGTTAGGAGGTAAACTAATCATAGGAAACCTTTCCAGAGGAAGAATTTTAGGTATTGATTTCAACAGAGACATTCCTAATATGAAAACCGCAATTTCAATGTACAACACAGTTACAAATAAAGATGATTTCTACGAATACAGAAAGAAATACGCATGGGTTGCCCAAGATGAAAAAGATTATGAAATGAGATTAAAGATTTACCAGAGCTTCTGGGCAGAAGTAGAATCAGGTTCAACAATCATTTTAATGCACAGACAATTTAACAGACTGAAAAGTTTACCTGGGATAATGGATTTTATAGAATTGCAAAAGAATAAAGAAGACGTAGGAAGAGCAATCGATAAAGTAAACAACAAATATGCCTCATTTTTTAAAAAGGTAGACAAATCCTACAAACAAGCAGTTCTATTTGAAACAGAAAGAATGATTGCAAATGTAATAAAAAAACACAACTCATTTGATTTAAGACTATTAGGAAAGGAACAAAATTATATTTTTGCAAGAGATCTAAAAATAGCTACAAAATATTGTAAACCATACATTTGGGATAGGCTTAGACAAAGCATGACACCAAGAAATTATCTTGAAGCAACAAAAAGTGCTTTAGAAAATTGCCCTTATCCTAAAGTAACATTTCAAAACACATTCAACGGTGAAATGGCTCATGGCCCGAGAAGAAAAATGCTCGGCATGAAAAACAAGTTTGTTATAGAAGTAGAAGGAAGTCATTTCATTAATTTATGGTATCCTGAAGTAGCAGCTTCAATAATAAAAGATTTTACAGAGATTTTAAATAAAAAATAGATTTAAGTAGTGTTTTATATTAAAAGGAAATATGAAATTAATTTATCAAGTTATATCTGGAATAATGGGTGCAATAGTACTAGGTACTCTTTTAGGGTACAATTTGATGATTTATGGAGCAAATAACGGATGTTTTTTTCTCTCCAATGGGTACGAATCCTGCCTAGGTTTGGGTTTAATTATCGGAGCCATGTCGGGAGCAGTAATAGGAGTGATTTTATCAAGAAATTGGAAAAGTTCTTAAAGAAGAAATAAGTAATACAAAATATATATTCCATTCACTAGTCCATCGGACAACCTCACGCGCCAGATATATAAACAGGCCTATTAATTATACTATGTGCAATTAAAAAAGAAAGAAATAATAATCTCAATAGACGGACTAGAAGAAAAAGAAGCAGAATTGGTAGGAATAATTCTGGGGGATGGGCATTTAAACCCACTTACTTACGGTATTGTAATAACATGCGGAGAAACAGATTGGGAATACATTCACAAATACATTCCTAACCTAATAGAAGCAATCTTTCTTAAGAAACCGAAATTCAGCTATTTAAGACGTAATGGACTTGCTATTCAATGTATGTTATATTCAAAAGATGCATTCTCTTATTTAAAAAAAGCATTTAATATCAAGTCTGGAAAAAGAAGAAATATGAAGATTCCAAGGCGTTTCTTTAAAAATGAAAAGCTATTAAAATCCTGCATCAAAGGAATGATAGATACAGATGGAGGGATATATAGACATCATGTAAAATCCGTACAAATAGTTTTTTACAATAGTGATTTAGTCTTAATAAATTCTTTAAAGAAAGCATTTAATAAACTAGGATACAATCCTAAATTAACTAGAGAAAAAAGAGGCAGATTTCACTTAGATTTATTCACCGAAGATTCTAAAAAATACTATAAAGAAATAGGATTCAGTAATCCTAAAAATTACATAAAATTTAGATATTGGCTAAAGAACAAAAGAGTACCAAATAATTCTGAAATAAAGAATGAAATTGCGCGAGCCGAGATTCGAACTCGGGCCCCTGCCTTGGCAAGGCAAGATACAGGTCATATAGCAAATATCATGCATATATAATAACCACTATACTACTCGCGCTTAAAATTTAACCAACCATTTATATTTATAAAAGTAGCCTTTGAAGGTTTCAAGCAAACATTTTTATATAAAGATGATTGAGATAAATTAATGTATGATTTAATAGTTCTAGGTGGAGGAAGCGCAGGATATAGTGCAGCTATGACTGCATTAAAACTCAAAAAGAAAGTTTGCATAATAGAAAAAGGTCCTTTTGGAGGTCTATGTATACTAAAAGGGTGTATGCCTTCTAAAACATTAATCTATTCTGCAAGAATCAATGAAATAATAAAAAAATCAAAAACGTTTGGAATCAATATTGAAGGAAAAATAAACATAGATCCGAATAAAATAATAGACAGAAAAAATAAGATAATCAAAGGATTTGCAGATTACCGAAAAGAAATAGTGGAAAAAAAGAAAGATATAAACCTAATTTATGGAGAAGCAAAATTCATCTCAAAAAACGAAATAAAAGTTAATAATAAAATAATAAAAGGAAAAAATATGTTAATTTCAACAGGGAGCAAAGAATCAATACCCCCAATTCAAGGACTAAAAGAAACAGGATGTATAACAAGTGATGAAGCTTTAGAATTAAAAAAATTTCCAAAAAGTTTGGCAATACTAGGTGGAGGACCCGTAGCAATTGAGTTAGGTTATTATTTCAATGGATTAGGAGTTAAAACCTCAATTATCCAAAGAAGCGAACAAATCCTAAGCAATAATGATTACGATTGTGCAAAAGAATTAGAAAATGCATTAAGAAAAAAAGGAATAAACATCTACACAAACACATCAATAAAAAATATTTCTAATGGAAAAAAAATAGTCTTTAATCATAATAACAAAGAAAAGCAAATAACAGTTGAAGAAATTCTGGCAGCTTTTGGAAGAAAGCCTAATATAGAAAATTTAAATTTAGAAAAAGCAGGAATTAAAATAGAAAAAGGAATAATAAAGAATAATGATTATCTGCAAACAAATGTAAAAAATATTTACGTAGCGGGAGATTCAAGTGCTAATTTAGCCGTTGTTAACGTGGCGGTTGAAGAAGGAAAAGTAGCAGTAACAAACATGTTCTCAAAAAAGAAAGAAAAAATAAATTACAATTTATTTCCAATGGCGGTTTTCTCTCATCCAGAATTCGCATGGATTGGGATTTCAGAAAAAGAGGCAAGAGAAAAAAATATTAACGTAAAAATAGGAAAATTCTATTTCAAGGATTTAGGAAAAGCAGAATGCCTAGATGAAACAGAGGGTTTTATTAAATTTGTAGTAGATAAAACTAATAAAATAATAGGAGTAAGCATAGTCGGTAATGAAGCCTCTGACTTAATTCATGAGGCAATTCCTTTATTATATTACAAAGCAAGTTTAGATGATTTAAAAAAAATGCCTCACTTGCATCCAACTTTCGGAGAAATATACAGTTATTTGGTAGATGAAATGATATGAAAACCTATAAATGCAGTATTTGTGGATTTAAATATAAAACAGAAGAACTAGCAAAGAAATGCTATGACTGGTGCAAAAAGCATAAAAGTTGTAATTCAGAAATTGTAAAACAATCTATAAATTTATCTTGAATTAGAAGCAATAGCCTCAATAATCATCTTAGCCGCTAGATGAGAGGTCATATCATTAACGTCATATTTTGGAGTCACTTCCACGATATCCATGCCAATTATGCCTAAAGAGCTTATTTTCTTCAATAAATAAATAATCTCATTGCTTGTTATGCCTCCAGGAACAGGAGTTGAAACGCCGGGAGCAAAACTGGGATCAACAACATCCATATCAATAGTTACGTATATATTATTTCCAACTCTTCTTTTTATATCATTAAAAACGTCTTTAATTCCCTTCTCTATTACATCTACCGATTTTATTGTTTTCAAGTATTTTTTTCTTATGTTTTTCAGTTCCTCTTGTTCAGGGGCTCTTATTCCAACTTCAATACTCGATTTAAATTTGATATTCTCATATTCTTGAATATCACAAACAACAGAGCCGTAATATTTTTTATTAGAAGAGCAAATAAAATCAGGGTGAGAATCGAAATAAACTATACTGATTGGCTTGTTTAACTTATCAAACCCTCTCAAAATCTCTGTGGTAATAGAATGGTCCCCTCCTATGACAACGGGAATTTTCCCATTTTTTGCCGATTTTTCAATAAAAGATGAAATCTTAGATTTTCTTATATTTCCATAATCAAATATTTTCTTATTTAAAACCCCAGATTGAGGCAATGCCTTTCTATTCTTCTCATAAACTGCCCTTTGAATAGAAACACTCCTTATCTTGTCAGGCGCTCTTGAAGAACCCCCTCTATAAGAACGATTTCCAGATTCATCATTAACTCCTAAAACAACATAATTCGCAGAGTTAATATCATTCGTATTACACCAGGCTAACTTAATATAAATCACCCCTTGCTAGCTATTTACATAGCCCTTTATTAAAAGTTTTCCTAATACTGTGAGTTTGATAAAGATCCTTCTCCTCTTGTCTCCTGTTTCAATCAACCCCAAATCTTTCAAACCTTCAGATTTCAAAGTTCCATTAATGTGATAAGAAACAAGAGGCAGGCTCATTTTTACCTTTTTGCTCAAATCGTCCAGAGATATTTCTCCTTCTCTTTGTAATAATTTCAAAATTTTCATTTTCCTGTCAGTCAGAATTTTATAATAAGAAAACTTTAAAATAGGTAGTAGCATAATTTTGTTATCATCAACGCCCAGAGCTTTGAATCCATTGACAAAAGAGGCGCTCAAGGCGGCACAAGTGCTTAATCTGTCTCCTGTTGCAACATTAACAATTATATTTTCATCTTCTTTCAATTGGCTTTTTATCTCTGCAAATACTCTAAACATCTCCTCTATCATATTCCCTTCTATATTCTTTATTTGCACATCTATCTTAAATCTCTTCAAATCTTTGGCTATCTTTTCTGCCTCATTCAACTTATTACGCATGCTGACTAAAACAACCCTTTCAGCGGGGAATTCTTTTAGGCCTACAAACAAAGCATCCAAATTATCCCCCACAGGCGCAACAACTATATTTTTCATATAAATAAAAAAGTATAAGACTATTTAAACTTAACTTTAATATTTAAAAAGTAATTTTAACTTACAACCCAACATTTAATAATTGCAAAATATCTTAAATCTCATGAAAAAAAGAAAATTTATTCCTATAATCGCAATTATAGTAATAATAATTTTAATATTAATCATACAAAATCCTTTTAATAAAACACAAACAAAAGAAGAGAATTTAGTTTTCTTAAATCAGAATGGAGAAGAAGTTACATTTGAGGATTTTAAAGGCAAGAACTTAATAGTAAATTCATGGGCTTCTTGGTGCCCGTTCTGTATAAATGAAATACCAGATCTCCAAAAAGTAGCAGATGAATTGAAAGATGTTGAAATCCTATTCATCCATAGGACAAGCACAGAAAGCAAAGAAAAAGCATTAAATTTTATTAAGCAATTAAAAGATGAGAAAGGCATAGAAATAAAGAGTGTTTTATTTGACAAAGAAGATTTATTCTACAATAAGTTCTTTGGAAAAGGAATGCCGGTAACATTATTTCTAGATAAAAATGGAAAAGAGGTTGATAGGAAAATTGGTCCAATGACAGAAAGTGAGATCAGAGACAGGTTAAATAAAATAACAGAAGTTGAAAAATATTCAAAAGATGATGAAATAAAAACATTAGCAGATGGAACAAAATACATTATTCATCCTGATAGATTATTAGCTGGAGGTCCACCCAAGGATGGGATTCCAAGTATAGATAGTCCTAAATTTACATCAGCAGAGGAAGCAGATTGGCTTGATAACGATGATTTAATCATAGGATTAAATTACAATGATGTTGTAAAAGCATATCCTTACAGGATCCTAAACTGGCATGAAATAGTAAATGATTGGGCAGGGAATAAACCTATCTTAGTAACATACTGCCCATTATGTAGAACAGGAATAGCATTTGAAAGAGATGCTAGTGGAGAAGCGCTTGAATTTGGTACATCCGGGAGATTATACAATTCCGCTTTAGTCATGTATGACAGGAAAACAGATTCTTATTGGTCCCAACCTTTAGGAAAAGCAATAATTGGAGAGTTGACAGGAACAGAATTAAATCAAATACCCATAGAAGTAGTTGAATGGGAAGATTGGAAAAAAGCTCATCCAAGTAGTTTAGTATTATCTAAAAATACTGGGCACCAAAGAAATTATGATATAAAGGATCTTTACAATACTGATTCTCCAGGATTTTCAGGAATAGGAGTAGATTTCAAAGACCAAAGATTAGAATCAAATGCTGTAGTTTATGGAATAGAATTAAATAAACAGGCAAAAGCATACAGTGAAGAAAAAATAAAAAAAGACATTGTAATAAATGACATGGTAGATGGAAAAGAGTTAGTAATAGTCTGGAATAAAGACTTAGGGGGTGGGCAGGTTTACAATAGAAATCTAAACGGGGTTTTGCTGGAATTTAGTTTAAAAGACAATAAGATAGTAGACAATAAAGGCAATGAATGGAGCTACGAGGATATGACAAAAAGTCTTGAAAGAATTAACGCAATACCTCAATTCTGGTTCTCATGGTTAGCATTTTATCCAGAAACAGAGTTATATCAATAATACTTAGAGGCTAATTTCCCTAAAGCAACATCCTGTACAGCCAATCCTGTTGAATCAAACAAAACAATTTTCTTAGGTTTTATTTTTCCTAGCGCTGCTTCGCCTATATCTCCCAGAATTTTAGCTTTGGGATTAATCCTCAATTGCCCTTGTTTAAGGCATTGCTCTTTGTTATCAACAATAATATCCAACAATTCCAAGGCCTCTTTTGTAATTAATTTAACTTTAGGGTCTCCAGTCATAGTTATTATTAATCTTCCTTTAAAATAGGCTAAATCTTCTTTATTTATAATTGGCTCAGAAGTAGGCACAGCTAAAAACCAGACATCAGTATCCTTAAGCAGAGATTTTTTATTATTCACAATATCAGCTTTTTCCTCTATTAAGTTTAATGCTTCAACTGAAGGATCCATTACTTTTATCTTAGCTCTAGGATATAAAGTCTTAAAGCATTTTATAGCAGCTTTTCCTATTCTGCCTGCACCACTAATCGCTATTACTCTAGGATTTATATTAAGATATTTTATAATCAAAGCTGCGGCAGCTCCTGTTCTCAGATCTGTTAATTTATTTGCCTCAAGCAAGATAAGCTTATTATTTTTCATAGAGGGATAAATTATAACAGAAGCTTTCTCGCCAGTTGTTTTTCCTATAGGCAACATATCAATCAAAAATTTCATTCCAGGCACATCATCCAAAATCGCAGGCATAATCAGATTAAAATATCCTTCACTTTTATCTGAAGGTTTGTAAAAAGAAATTCTTTCTGGTTGCATTGCCTTATTTCCTCCCAGTAGCTTAAATCCATAATCAACAGCATTTATTATGTCTATTATTTTTATCTTATCAAGAAATTCTCTCTCTTTTACCAATATCAAATCTGCCATTTATATTCTCTCATTATAATTTTCTCTATAATCAATTTAAGCATTCCGGGAATAAATCCATAAAAACTAAAATTTCCATGGACAAAAATCCCATTTCTCGGTCCTAAACTAATAACCAAGGGTGTTTTCTTAGAAGCATATTTTACCAAAGTTTTTCCTTTAATGTTATTAACAATATTCTTGCAAATAACCTGAGCATGTCTCCTGGAATTTTGTGCAGTTCTCTCCTCATTTAAGCTTGCAACATCTCCTCCCGCGAATATATTGTCTGAAACTCTTAGAAATTCATCAACAATTATAAATCCTTTCTCATCTAACTTTATATTTTCAGATTTTATATCAGAATTAGGGATAATGCCTGTACAGATAAAAGCAAAATCAGCTGTTAATTTTTTTCCTTTTTCAGTTAAAAATTTATTTTTACCAAACTTTACAACTTTATCATCAAAAATTATTTCACATCCTTTTTTAAATAAAAATTCCTTGGCATAATCCCCAACTTTCTCAGGATTTCTTTTTAATAATCTGCTTCCTTGCTCTATCAGAGTAACTTTTTTATTCGTGCATGATAATAATTCAGCTGCCATTTCAACACCCACTAAACCCCCGCCTATAACAAGTATGTGTTCAGCTTTCTCTATCTCATTGTGAAAATTCACCAAATCCTCAGATCTGGAAACTGCAGTCACTATATCAGATTTAAATGGAGACCTGTAAGTTGAGCCGGAAGATAAAACTAGATAGTCATAATTAATATTTTCTTTATTGACTTTAACGTAATTCTTCTCTATACTTCCGACCTTGCCAACAATTACATTAGCTTTTTTCAGATAATCTTTATGCTTCACCCTAATTTCATCTCTATGGTTTATATCACAAACAACATGAGGAATGCCTGGAGTAAATTCAAAATAATCTTTAGAATCAATAAGGGTAACATCAAACTTCTTCTCAAGATTTCTAGCACAATAACTGCCACAAAATCCCCCGCCAATAATAACTATGTTCATATTAAAAAAGAATATTAAGCAGATTTATATGCATATCTGCCAGACCCATCTATCATAATAGCAAACAAACCGCCAACAACTGCCAAGTGCATAAAAAAGTTTATTTTTGCCATAGGATCTTGGCTAGGTAAATGCACCATAAAAGCAGCAACTAGTAAAACGATTATCAATGGGATTGTAGTATACTTGACTTTATACCCAACCAATACAGCTGCTCCAAAAATCATTTCTGAAAGCAAAAGCACCCATCCGAAAAAAGCTGCAGCAGGAAATCCCATATTGCTTAACATATCGATTATGCCTGCAGGGTTTAATATTTTAGTAATCCCTGTAAATAAAAACATCAAGCCTATAATAAGCCTCGAAACAAATAATCCCGTACCTAATTTCATCAATTTATAATCACCTATTTTTTATTAGCAGGTATTCTTTTATAGACTTATCCTTTAATTATTAAACTATTTTTTTAAAAGCTTTAAAAGAATAGCTTTTTGTACATGTAATCTGTTTTCAGCCTGGTCTAAAACAATTGATCTTCTAGAATCAATAACATCTGAAGTTACTTCTTCTCCTCTACTAGCGGGCAAACAGTGCATGAACAGTGCTTTAGGGGATTTCTTCATTAAATTGGAATTAACCTGATATTTTTTTAGCAGTTTAACTCTTTTATTATGCTCAGATTTAGGAATATGGTATGACATCCACGAATCGGTATAAGCAATATTAGTATTTCTAATTGCTTTATCAGCATCCTGAGTAACTTCAACGTCTTTTGAATTCTTCAAAACAGAATTTAAAGGCATCATCTCTTTTGGACAAGCTATTGAAAGTTTAATTCCTAATTTTGAACATGCAAAAATCAAGGAATGCGTGACATTATTTTTAGCATCTCCAAAATAAGCTATTTTAATATTAAATTTTCCTAATTTTTCTTTGATAGTTAACAAATCGCCTAAAATCTGACATGGATGCTCATAATCAGTTAATCCGCTAACCACAGGTATTGAAGAATTTTTAGCTAGTTTAACCAAATCATCTTGAGAATAAAGTCTAGCCATTATCACATCAACATATCTTGAAACAACTCTTGCAGTATCCTCTATAGATTCCTTTCCTTTTCCTAAAGGCGATCCAGCTAAGTCATAATAGATTGTATGCCCACCTAATTGATACATTGCTACTTCAAAAGACAATCTAGTCCTTAAGGAAGGTTTCTCAAAAATATCAAGAAGAACCTTATTTTTTAATTTTGAAGAGTATTTTTTTGGGGATTTTTTTATTTTTTGTGCCAAAGATATAGTTTCCAAAATCTCATCTTTACTCATATCAGCAAGAGATAACAAGTCTTTTTTCATTGATAAGCAATAAAAAGAGGTAATATAAAATCCTTTTCAAAAGACCAAAGTATATTCTCTAAAATATATTTTCCATTCACTAGTCAACTAGACAACACCACGCGCCAAGCTTATAAGTGAATTAACCCACATTCGTAATAAATGGTAAAACTTTCTCAAAAAGAGAGAATAAAAAGACTCCATAAGGTCATTAAAAGTCTTAAGGGCTTAGACTCTATATCAAAGATTAAGAAAAGACTAAAGACTTATTATTTTTATGAAGATATTATTAAAAATAGGCTATATTCCTACTACTTAAATCAAAGCCGAAAATATTTTTATTTACTCCGGGTAGCCAAAAAAGTATATAGCAAAAAACTTAAAAAAACTCCGCGAAACGTGTCAAAGAAATATAAGGGACATGCATATGAGAGATCAAAACCGCACTTAGTACTTTTAACATCTTCTATTCCTCCAGTAAAATCGCGATCTAATTGGAGGTGGTTGCCTTTAAGAAACAGAATACACCATCAGCCTATTGACTTCATTGAGGTTCCTCTCAAGATATCATCCTATCATGACATACAGTATGTTTTGAGGCAACTACATCCCATTGGAGGTTATAAGTCTATAGACAAAGAAGAAGCTCTTGGGTACATTCTTGGAATGGTTCTGAGCGATACCAGTAAACCAGAAGGATACAGCAATTCTCATCAATGTCTTGTTTCTTTAACCAGAAAATACATATGGAATATTAACATAGGAAATAGATTCTGTAAGTATCTTCAAGCTCTTGGTATTTACGCCCACAAAATAAAAGATAATAATAAACTAAGAAAAAGGGCGCCATCTGGTGAATATAGATGGATTTCTGAAAAATCACCTTTCATTTCTTGGCTTTTGAGAACGTGTTTTGGCTTCAGCAGGTCACAAAGAACAACGTTTGATAAAATTCGTGCTCATTGGATACTTCATTCTAGCTATAATTTTCGTAGAGCTTTTCTCCAAGGTCTTTGTGATGGTGACGGTAGCGCTCATAACTTTTGGAGGGTGGAAATTTCTTGTGACCCAAATCAAGAATTTGTTTTAGAGCTTTTAGATACATTTAACATTAAGGCCTATATAGATAAGGATGCTGTATGTATTGCTCACTTTGATAGCTTACTTGCATGCCAAACCCTACCTATCTTCCGCTCTGCTCTTGGTAGATTGAAAAAATTGCAAAAGATAAATAAAATGATAAAGAATAAAACCATTATTTATAGTAATGAAGTTAAAGAGAAGATTCTTACATTAAAAAAACAAAGTTATTCAGGAGGACAGATTAGTGAATACCTTTTTGATAGTCAAGGTATTGGTATAAGCCCAAACACCATTAATTACCTCTACCGTAAGAATTCCACTACTTCTAAATAAACTTATTCACTATCCTATAAATTTGTTTCATACCCTTCTCATCCATATCATAGCCCACGTATATCATTTTTCTTTTGATTTTCATAAGTTTACTAATATCCCCAGGGGTTGAATCAATAATGATATCGCTAGGAGTTCTATTGATTGACTGCTCTAGTTCTTTTAATTGCTTCTTGCTGTAACCCATTGCAGGAATAACATTTGTTAAATGGGAAAATTTATTGAATGTCTCTCTTATTGAACCTACAGCGTATGGTCTTGGATCTACGATATATCTAGCTTTGTATTTTATAGCAGCTGCTGTTCCCACACCTGTTGACATTCCACCATGAGTCAATGTTGGTCCATCTCCTACAATAAGAACTCTTTTGTTTTTAATAAGCTCGGGTTCATTCACAATCACTAAGGACTTAACTTTAACAATTTTAGCTTTTCTATTGACTGATCTTGAATTATTTTCTACTTCTTTCACTTGCTCTTCTGTTACACCATACATTTTGTTGATAAGTATAATATCAGCCATTCTTAGATTAATCTCCCCAGGATAATAGCTAAGTCCATGACCCGGCCTTCTTGGATCCACTAAGACTATGTGCAAATTGGGCTTAATGAACGGGAAATCATTATTTCCACCATCGAAAAGTATAACATCAGCCTCTTTTTCAGCTTCCCTAGTAATTTTTTCATAGTCAACACCTGCAAATACTGGAATATTTTGTCTGAGGTGATGCTCATATTCCTCACGCTCTTCCAAAGTACAATTGGCTTTATCTAAATCTTTATAGGTATAGAATTTCTGTACTTCTTGTTTTTTAAGATCCCCATAAGGCATAGCGTGCCTTATGACTATAGCTCTTAATTTTTTTCTTTTAAGATACAGAGCTATTTTTCTCGTAACCCTTGATTTTCCACAGCCTGTTCTTACAGCACATATAGAGATTACTGGTTTTTTTGACCTTATATAAGTAGATTTTGTGCCTAATAACGCAAAATTAGCTCCATTAGCCAAAACAATAGAAGCCTTATCACCTACTTGTTGATGGGACAAATCTGAATAACACAGAAAAACATCATCAACCTTAAATTTTTTTATTAATTTAGGCAAATCGCTTTCAGGATAAATAGGAATACTTTTTTTATACAATCTTCCAGCCATAGATTTAGGAAAAACTCTTTTCTCTATTCCTGGAATTTGATCAGCAGTAAAGCAAACTACGTTATAATTTTTATTATTTTTAAAATAAGTTAAGAAATTGTGAAAATCTCTGCCCCCTGCACCCAAAATAATAACATTTCTCTTTTTCAAAATATCACCTTTATTCTAAAATCTAAATTTTCTTTTTTAATAAACTTATTGTTTTGCTATTTTCCATAACAGTTCAAATTGTTTTCTATAAGAGTCTGCCACATTCTCATTTTTTATCGAAATAACAGTCAAAGGCTCCCAGATAATAACACAGATATAATCTCCAAAAGTAAAAATCGGAGTAGGATTAAAATATTCTTTTGGCAAACGCTTGTATTTTATACTGGAATGTTTATAGACAAATTTAGCGCCTTCAAATGTTATCATCCTCTCTTTAATACCAGCTAATTTTTCCTTCCTAAAATATTGCTTAATTTCATAAGGAAACACAGCCTCAAACATTGACTCATCTATTCCTATACCCAGTAATTCTTTCTTTTCATTTATAATCAAATTTAAAATTGTTTTAAATCCTTCTTTTCCTTTATACACTTCAACATTAATATATTCTTTTTTAATTTCATTGAGTTTAATTAATCCAGGAATAATATCTCTAATGCTGTCTTCTTTTTCTTTGATAAAGTCCAACAATTTGTTTGGATGTGCAGCATTATAGTACCTAACTCCACTTTTAATAACAAAGCTCACCAGTCCCTTATTTAACAGTTTCTCAATAAAGTCATAAATTGTCGTTCTATGGAGTCTTGTTTCCTCTTTTATTTTATTTACAGGAGAGCTTCCTAATTTTAATAACGCTAGATAAACCTTCGATTCTCCATCACTCAAGCCTACTTGTTGTAGAACTTCCTGATTATCCATGTATAATAAATGGCCCTTAGATATTTAAATTTTGCTGTCTTAAAAACGACAACTAATTCTTATATAATAATACCACTATAAAGTAATTAAATAAAACCAATTAGGAGGAAAATAAAATGAAAAACTACAAACAAATGTTATATGGACTTTCAGCTATTGCTGCTCTAGGAGGAGGAATTCATACTTTAAATGTTGGCTATAATATGGGAAACTTAAGTGAAGCAAGAAATACTCCGGCAGTTCAGCAAATTAGAAGTCTAGAACAGAATATACATGAACACTCTAAAAATCCATTTAGTGGAAATTTACAAGATATTGCAAACAAATATCAAGAGTACGACAAACTTGTAAAGAACGAAGAATGTCAAAAAGAGCTTAGAGAATATAATGACGCCTATTCTAGCATGGCTAAATATGCTGCAGCTAGCAGTGTTTTAATTGTCTTATCTTTGCTTCTTGGAGGACTTGCAACTGGAAAAGTAAGAATAGGGGGTAAAGAAAATGACTAATATATACTCTGTAGCAAATCTTGAAGAACCAAAATCATTCGATTTAGAAATGGCTATGGACACTAATCCAGAAAGTCTCGAAAAGAATTTAGATTTAGCAACACAGTGGAGGAATATTGCAAGAAGCAATAGGTATTTTACGGGTTTTACAGAAATTGCACTTTATACCGGAGCAGTTGTGAATTACTTGTTTAATCCACAAGGCTATCCTGATGAGGTCAATAATGTTTTCACTGGAATGTTAGCCTTATTGGGCATTGGTCATAGTATAGGAATTTTAAAAAGTAAAAAGGTTTTCAAAAGATCACACAAAGAATATCAAAGAAGAGTGAATCTCATTGAAGAAAGAATTGAAATGTTGAAGCAAGGTAACCTAGAATCTACCTTGTAATCAAAGTCCCAGCTTTTCCATTTAAAGCTTTCTCAGCATTCTTTATATCTGTAATTATAGCTTTTTCTCCTTTCTTTAAAAAATCTATAGCGGCTTCTATTTTTGGCCCCATATTGCCTGGAGGAAACTGCTCATCATTAAGATACTTTTTTGCCTCTTGAACAGTAATCCTGCTTACCTTAGTCTGATTTGGTTTTGAAAAATTCAAGCATACCTTATCAACACCAGTTAATATAAGTAAAGTATCTGCATTGACAATTTTAGCCAAACAAGAAGAAGTCCAGTCTTTATCAATAACTCCTTCAACACCTTCTAAATTTCCATTCCTATTTACTACAGGTATACCCCCTCCACCTCCAGCTATGATTATAGAATTTTTTTTAACCAAATTTTTTATTATTTCAGCTTCTAGAATTTTAATCGGCTTTGGTGAAGGTACAACTCTTCTATAGCCTCTGCCAAAATCTTCTTTTATTAAGTATTTCTTCTTTAATTTTAGATATTGTTCTTTAATATAAAAAGGCCCTATAAACTTTGTAGGATTTTTAAAAGCAGAATCATTTTTAGAAACTAAAACCTGAGTTAATATAGTTACAATATTTTTCTTTATTTTATTTCTTCTTAATTCATTTAACAATTGCTCCTCTAAAGGGTATCCTATCAATCCCTGACTTTCTGCTCCTAAGATATCCAAAGGCATTGGTGCAATTTTATTTCTAGCAATCTCATTTTGCAACAATAAATATCCTATTTCTGAACCGTTTCCATGAGAAATAACTATATTATAATGTTTAGCAATAGGAGCAATATTCTTGCATGCTTCCTTAATGTTTTTAATTAAGTTTGAAGCAGTTTCTTCCTCTCCTTTCTGCAATAAAGCATTGCCTCCAAGTGCAATGACAATTGTTTTTTTCATTTTATCCTGGTAAGTAATTCACCTTTATATATTGTAGGGTCGACCAATATCTTATCTTTTTAATAAAGTGAAACTTTTCTTTTAATTCATTTATAAAATCTAATAATTCTTGTTTATTTCTAAATTCCATCTCTAATTCAATATCTGCTCCAGGTAATACAAAATCAGAGTATATACAATTTTTAGATAAGTGAGCAAATCCTTCTATTAACTTAAGATTTTGTTTACTTCCGGTATAAATTTCAATAAAATAATTTTCATAACCTAACCTAGAAATATCAATATCAGCCCTATAAGCTAAAATAATTTTATTTTTTTCTAAGTTTTTAATCCTATAAGCTAAAGTTCTTTGAGGAATTTGAAGTCTTTTTGATAATTCTAAATAGCTAGCTCTTGAATTTTTAGATAATTCTTTTAAAATTTTCAAATCTAAATCATCTACTTTGATTTTTTCTTCCTGTTTTAAGGGAATAATCTCATTTGTTGATAAAGGCAAGGATTTCTTGAAATAATGGTTTAATTTTGTAAATATTGATATTTCTAAATTATTGATATAATCTCCAAATTGTTTTTTTAAGTTTTGAATTTTTACTTCTAATTTATATATAGATTCTTCCAAAGTTATGACACCTAATTGATATGGACCGTCTATTGTAAAAATTTGCCCTGCTTTGAACTCTTTATCCAAATAAGAAATTAATTTCTTTTCTGATTCTTGAGCCAAATTGATAAAATCAAGATAGATTCTAAATGTTATTAACCCTAATTTTTGAGAGTCTATTATTGTGTAATACCCTTGAATAACCTTCTCTTTCTCCAAATTATTAATTCTATACCTTACAACGTCTTTATTCAACCTTGTTTTCTTTGCTATTTGTATTATGGAGGTTCTCGCATTTCTGTCCAGTAAAGAAAGTATTTTTTTATCTTTTGTATCCATTTTACAATATTTATCTAATAAGCAATTATTTATAAATATTTTGCTTTTTCTATGAAAATCTATTAATAAAATTATTATATAAGTAAGTTATGATTATTGATAAGTAACAAATTGTAGGGGGAAATAAAGATGATTAGAATAGAAATAAATGGAGAAGAACCTTATCTATATTCCAGTGAAAGGTTAGATAAATTTGATAGCAAAGCTTATGCAAATAGATATACTCTCGTGACAGGAGATAGTTTTGAGGTTGGAAGTGCATACTCGTTACATATAACAGCAAGAGATGCACAAAAATATCTTCCAAGAGATTGGTGGAGAGCTGTATGTAGAGCTATTCCTGTCTTTGTTTCAAAAACAAGTCTCGAAACAATAGTGAAGCAGGAAGATAAATGTATTTTTGTAAGCTCGGAAAATTAGAAGATGAAGAACTTATACTCTATAATATTAAATGAATTACAGAATTTAGATACTATTGAAATCTTAAGGGCAGCATCATGGACTCCAGTAGTATTCTATCTTAGGGAAGCAGGAGAGATTGAAATAAAATTTAAGACTAAAAGGGTAAGAGAAGAGACAGTTAAAGAAAGATTCTTTGGATTAATTAAAAATAAAGTTAAAATAGAGAAACAGATTCCTTTATCCAATTTTGATGAAATAAGGGAATATTTAGAGCACAATCCTAAGTTGAAATATTTAAATAATCATTTAGAGTTTGAACAGTATGGTACCAATAATGATTCACTTCTTCTTAGATATACTGACTGTAATAAATCGATATCTGCTGGTTATTTCCCAAATAATTGTTCTGCATATCAGCAAGAGGTGGTTACGATAACAACTCGTCCCGTATATTTAGGGAATATTGGTCCCGGATTTATGAATCTGGAAAATCACAAAATTGACAAAATAATTGAAGAAGCTGATAGAAAATGGCAATCCCTGTTAGGTTAAATTAAATTACAATTGTTTTTTTCATTTTAAGTGAAACTCCACCTTCATTCCATCCGGATCATAGCAGAATATTCCAGTTCCACCAAATCCATCATCTGTTATGCCTCCATCATCCATTTTAATTTTTAATTTCTTTAAGCGATTCTCAATTTTCTTTAATTCATCCATGCTCTCAACTTCAAAAGCGAAGTGGTCTAGTCCAATATTGTTTCTATCAAATTCGTTTTTATATCTATTCTGATCTCTTGGTAGACTAACCCATAAAAAAGGTCTTTTGTTCTTAGGCCCAAAAGAAGCATATTCTTTATCTTTATCAAAAATCTTCCAATCCAGAATATTTTTATAGAAAGCAGACGATTTATCAATATCTCTAACAGTCAAAGTAATGTGATGTATGTAATTTTTCATCTCAAAAACCTCTCCAGTCTATCCATAGCAATCTTTATATTATTCATTTTTGTAGCATATGAAAACCTTATGTATCCTTCCCCATAAGGTCCAAACTCTCTACCTGGAACAACAGCTACCTTAGCTTTTTTCAATAAATTGTCTGAAAATTTAAAGCTATCTTTAGAATAACTGCTAATATTGGAAAATGCATAAAATGCTCCATTTGGTTTAACAGTATGTAATCCTATTTCATTTAATCTCTTAACAATGAATTTTCTCCTTTTATCATATTCGTCTTTCATTTGCTCAGTATATCTTGGACTTATAGTCAAAGCCTTCAAGGCAGCTAATTGAGATAAATGGGGCGGGCATAAGGTAACATAATGTGAAACTTTGGTTAACGCCTTCATAAAATCTTTTTTTCCAACAACATAACCCACTCTAAAACCACACATAGCATAGCTTTTAGAAAAAGTATAAAATGAAATTACGTGTTTCTCCATCCCATTTAAAGAAGCAATAGAAACGTGTTCTCCTTCATAAACTAAGTCCTCATAAGCTTCGTCAGATAATATTAACAAATTTTTATCTCTGGCAATATCTGCTAATTCTTCTAGAGTTGATCTTTTAAGAACATTGCCTGTGGGATTAGAAGGAGTGTTTATAATCAAAGCTTTTGTTTTCTTAGTTATAGATTTCCTAATTAAATCTGGATTAATCTCAAATCCATCTTCTTCTTTTAATTTTAAAAATCTAGGTTTAGCAGAAACTAAATCAACTTCTGGTATATAACCTACATAACATGGACTTGGCAATAAAACTTCTTGATTAGGGTCTAATGTAGTCAACAAAGTGGCCAATAATCCTTCTTGGCTACCAGTAGTCACAACAACATTTTCAATTTCTGCTTTAATATTATTTTTCTTTCTTAATTTTTTAACTAAAGCCTCTCTTAACTCAGTTAAACCTTCAGTAGGAGTATAATGTGTGGATTTGTAAACAGCTTTAGAAGCAAAATCAAGAATAGGCTTAGGAGTTACAAAATCAGGCTCACCAACACCTAAAGAAACAACGCTTTTAGATTCACTAGCTATTCTTAATAATTTAGCTATTACTGCTCTTGGTAAATTTAATTCTCTCTTAGAGATTTTAATCATTAAATTAAATAATTCTTACAAAATTTAAATAAGTTTGTATTATCCCAAATCTTCACTTACAGAATCTAAGTCCTTAGATAGGTCATCCAAGTTCACAGATACATCTTCAACTGTTTCCTTAGCATCTTCTTGTGAGTCCACTTTCTTATTTTTTTCATCTATTGCCTGGCATCCGGCTACAGCAGATACCACTAAAGCCAGTAAGATGAAAGTTAATATCATTTTTTTCATGTTGCTCCCTCCGTTGATTGTGTACTCGTGGAATCTCGAGTTGGTTGTGGTTCATCAAATCCTTCTCCTTGTTCATCAACAGGGACAAACACACACTTACCGTCTGGACCAATAACCCCATTAAAGTTAGGATCATCAGAATGACAAGAATTTTCTCCTAGTTTAAAATCTCCGGTTGACGTTGGCTCTCTAAATTCCCTATCTCCAAAATCCTGTCTAAAGTCTTCCCTAAATTCTCCTCCACTAAATTTATTTTTACATTCCTCTGGAGACAATCCCTTACATTCTGGAGGCATTCTAAATTCGTTTCTAGATTCTTGCCTAAATTCTCCATCTCTAAAATCCTCCCTGAATTCCTCTCTAAACTCACCATCTTCAAACTCAGCTCTAAATTCCTGTCTAAATTCATCTCTTCTTTCCTCAGGATTCCTAAAAGTTTTTTCTTTACATTCCTGTAATGATAAACCTCTACATTCAGGAGGTGGTCCAAGTTTAATAAACATCAAATCAAAACATTTTTCTCCAGTGGCCCCGGCATCTTTACATTCCTTGGGTTCCATTCTTTCTTTTTCACCAAATCTTTCAGTAGGCCTTCTACCTTTGTCTTCACTTTCTATAAACTTTCTCATCATAGCACATGCATCTTTTGGTGAACAATCCACATCTGGACTTAATAACAAATGAGGTCCATCAAAGAACTGATAGGTCTTAGGAGGCAATAAAAATTCTACGGTTCCTACAAATCCTCCTGGAGGTGTAATTGCCATAATACATTTTCCATCTCTTAATCCCCTTAATTCAACATTAACCTCTTTATCAGGGCTAAATGAATAAGGCTCTTCCTCACTATAATCCTCACACTGTCTTATAGCATTCATGAAATCAATTCCTTCATCTTCAAAATCCCTATCAAATTCATCTCCAGAACCTCTTCCTCTTTTCTCACTTCTACTAGATCTTCCACCAGTTAAGATATCAACAGCAATATCCTGCATAATATTTTTTATGTCCTTAATATCTCTAATTACCTGATACCTATCTTCTTCTGTAATATCCCCAGCCTTTTCAGCTAATCCAAACTTTATTTCATCTAGTCTTGCAGCTGCACCATCAATCTTAGTAAGGGCTCTCTCAAAACTAGCTGCTTTTTCAGCATCTCCTCTTTTCTCATAAAAGTTTTTTAAATCTTCAAAACTATCTCCTATCTCTTCTAATGATTTCAAGATATTTTCAAGCCTAAGTGCAATTTTCAAAAGATCTGTAGGTTCAATTTCATCTAATTTTTCCTTTATTCTTACCTGATCTTCACCAGTAAAGCATCTAGGCTCTCCTTTAATAAGAACAAAATCTCCACCCCTTGACTCACATTCTCTAGGGTCATCTGCTACACCTTCAAAATTTTCTTGCCCGCTACCAAAACCACAACTTACTATTTTACATCCAGATCTGTCAATAAACTTCTCAGGATTTCCTCCGCTTGAAGAACAACGCTGTTCTATTTCTTGCAAGTTCTCAGGACATTTTGGTGCACCAAAAAATCCGCCACCTTGACCTCTGTTATCAAATAAACATTCAGGTCCTTTTTCTGTTTTGTGTAATCTCCCTCCATCAGACCTGCATTTTTTTTCCATATCACCAAAACCATCGTCTCTCTTATCACACTTTACAAAGTCTCCAAATTCTCCTTTTTCAACATGACATCCAGGAGGAACACTATCAAATCTAGGTCTACCAGATCCACTTGGACCACATTTATGGTCTATTACACAGCCATTATTATCGAAAACAGCCTCTACTGATTGGTCTGAAGCGCATTTATTCGGAGGTGTTGATGGGCAACTAGTTCTTGTATCTCCAGAACTAGAACAAGGGACACATTCTTCTCCTTTCATACACATATCCTTAGGACAAGTTTTTTGCTCAAAAGATCCTTCTGTTGTAGTAGGAGGTTGAGGAGCATCAGAATCACGAGGTTCACCTTCAAAACCACCTTCACCACCCCCACCAGAACTAGGAACTGATCCTCCTTCACCAGTACCACCAGAATCAGTAGAAGAGCCACTATCAGAAGAACCAGATCCTCCACCGGAAAGATCCCCACCAGCTCCCCCTCCACCAGATTCAGAAGTAGATCCACCATCTCCTCCTCCACCGGAATCAGGAACACTCTCTTGTGCAAAAGCAACAGAAGGAGTTAAAAATAACATTAAAACAAATAGTGTAAATATTCTCTTATTCATAAAAACACCTCTTTTTTTGATACTAACAGGTAATAAT
>JACOZR010000005.1 GCA_016181245.1 Candidatus Woesearchaeota archaeon
CTCTGAAGGATTATACCTTGCTTTTTCAGGCTTTACCACAAAATAGTCTAATGTTTGGTTTACAACACTGATCTGGACTTCTGAGAACCATGTTGTATTATTTGGATCCTTGTATCCTGTTCTAATATAATAGTTGCCTACTGATGAAATGTTAATAGGAGTAGCTGTTAGATAAAAAGTACTTTTTGAATAAAAAGAACCTGCTGAATCTGTTGTTAAAGTGTAGTTGGCTAATTGAGTTCCATTAGTAAATCTTATTGTTAGATTTATACTTGTATTTTGCAATGGGGAAGAGGATGAAACTATAGAGCCATTACTTGAGTAATTTGCTTGGTATAAATATCCTTTCAATTCTATTGCTTCATTGGTTATGTAAACTGATTTTGGAAGTGTAAAGTAGATGTCAGCAGTATAAGATGATGATACTATATAGGGTATTAGTAAGAAGAAAAACATAAAACTAAATAAGAAAATTGTAACTTTAGCAAGAAGCTTTTTTTTAATTATCACCCTTTCCCAGATATTATGTGTCTTTTGAGTATTTAAAAGCTCCTTTTTTGGTACATTGTTAACTTAAAGGCGCAAAATAAAATTAATGCCCTTATTTTAATATCCTAAACCTTATGGACTAGTTTAAATTTTCTCAACTCACTAGAGTTGACTTAACCCTTTTTTGCAGAATTAGCATCTGTTATCTAAAAGGCTTGAATTTATTAATTACCTTATTTTGTAAAACTTTTCAGCATATTTACAATTATTTTTTAATCCATATTTTTTTGCCCTTAAATAAACTGGGATGTATGTGAGTATTATGGAAAACCATTGACTTTTGAAAAGTTTCATTGCCTTTATTTTTCTTTGAAAATGATTGGATATATCAATGTACATAACAGGCCTGTTTTCCGGGGTTATATTCCAAACTTCAAATGCAAATAAGTCATATTTCTTTCTTGTTGAATCTAAAACTTTTGAGACTATTTGATAAACTGCTTTATGATCCCCTGGTGCATGTGGGTCTTGTGGAGAATGAGTGAAGATTTTTTTAGGGTCATGTTTTAAGACAATTTTTTTTACTTCTTTTAGAGTATGTTCGTCATTTACAAAATCTTTTATGTTAGCATCAGGTAAACCTAAAAAAAGTGTTTCCTGGGTTCCAAGAAAATTGCTTACTTTCTTTATTTCTTTTAATCTGGTCTTTTTTACATAATCTGCCTGCAAGTGAGGCAAAGATGCTTCTCCATATGAAAAAATTACAACTGTTACTTTCTTTCCTTCTTCTACAAATTTTGCTATTGTGCCGCCCATACCTATGGACTCATCATCAGAGAATGGGCACAAAATACAAGAATGTTACCCATGCACACCACCTCCTACCTGGGCTAAACTTTCAAGCCTTTGCGGTAATGTCGTTTTAGAGATTATCATATCATTGTTAAAGAATTCTTTGTATAAAAATGTTTGTGAGTTTGAAACTGCGCCAGCTGGGATTTGAAATCCTGAATCAGATTAATTGATTTCCCAGGTCACCAGCTTGGAAGGCTGAAATATTGGCCCATTTTTATTCAATGTCTAACCACTGTACGACTGGCGCATTAATTATTTCGTAAAGAAATTACTTTATAAATCTTATTAAGAAGCCTGTTTTTTATGAATTTTATGGACTTTATGAATGAGGTATAATGCTAAGAATACCGTTACCAAGATTATGGCAGCTATATTACTCATCCCTATTCCATTCATCTTAGTTGTAAACCCCGTAATCCCTTTCTCCTTGGTAGAGTTTATTGTGCCATTTTCAATGATTTCATCTGCGTTTAATGGCTCCTTTACATCTTGAACAAATTGGTTTTCTTGTTTTTGTACGTCTGGTTCTAATACTTTTTCTGATTCATCTATTGGATTTATCAATTCTGTAGTGTTAGAAATTTTTGTTACTTTGTCTTCTTGATTTGACTGAGATTGCCCCGATTGTGTTTGGTTTGATAGACTTTCAGGTGTACTATTGCTTATTTCACTTCCAAAGACCCCATAAATACTAAAATGAGGTATTACTGCCTTTACTACATTATTTGCCAGGTCTACTTCTGAACTTAAAGGAATCCATGTGCTATTTGATTCATTGTAGTAATAAACCTTTAATGTGGATTCATTGATATTATTTGAAGAAATATCGTTATCAGTATATTTAATTTCTGCTATTGATTTGTTTAAACTGATTTTAAGATTGTTATCTATATCTATGTCCATAAAACTTCTTAATGGTTTTAGTATATTCATTGAAGAATTTGTGAACTCTCTTATTGAGATATTCGCGTTCGTAACATCTTCACTAGCAGTTAGATTAAGTAAAAAATTAGAGCTATTGATTATTATTGGCTCTTGTGGTGAGATGTTTATCAGTCCAGAAGCATTTATTTCATAATAAACTTTTGGAACCACCTTATTGTAAACTAGCTTTATTTCTTTTATTACCGGTGTTGAATTCCCATTTGAAATTAAATTGCCTGAGAACCTTATCTTGTTAATATTTAACTCTGAAACGTTATTTGGAATTGTGCTCCATATTAAACCTTCATCAATTGAATACTTATACTCTACGCTTTGATTATTTAGTTCTTCTGATGTAATTATTGATACTATATCTTCAATTCTTTTAATGTCTTTTGTTTGAATTGCGGAATTTTTTACATAAGATATGCTTGTTGATGAGTTTTCAGTTCTTGTTTTATGAACTGCCTTAATGAAGTCTATTTTTACATTTTCTGGATCCAAATTAAATGAACTCTTTGGAGACTCCAAGTTGATTAGTGTAATATTATACCAACCTTCTTCTCCATTATATGCAACTTTACCATATCCTGGAGATGTGCATTCTTCGCTTATGTCACATAAGTAAATCTCTGAAGCTGAACCAGATTTTATGTACATTGTTATTGTATCATTATTTTCTATGCTGTTATTGAATTTTATATCCAATATTTTATTTTTTGATATTTCAAAGTTTTCTCCATTTTTTGAGCTTATTTTTGATAGTTTATCAGAAGCATCAAAAAAGGCTTTTGCTATGTTTCCTTTATTAGAAGTTATGTAGTTTATTTTTACCTCTCCTTTGATGTTAAGAGATTTCTTTTGTGCATCTAAGTTTGAGAGAGTTATAGAATAATTTCCTGCTGTTCCATTAAAAGATAATAAACCGTATCCTGGAGAGTTACACATTGTGTTTGTTTCACATAGCATTATTTCACCAGGATCTCCAGATTGTAAACTGAAGTCTATTTTATCTCCATTTTCTAAGTTACTTTCGAAGAATATTGTGAGTAATTTATCATTTTTTGCAGGAAGAGAATTGCCATCTTCTTCATTTACTACATTTGTTTTATCTTCTGGGTTATACAGAGTGTAGACAAGACCATAGTCTGTATAAGCTGTTTCGTACCATGTATTTATAGTTGTTACTTGCTTTAAAGAAGCTTTATTTCCTTCTAGTGTTATTTCTGAAGTGTTGTAGGTATAATCTTCACTATTTGAAAAATCCCAAACTTTTGTTATGTTTTGAGAATTACTCGTATCTTGATTGCCATGTATTACTAATCCTGTTTGACTTGGTTTGATTACTAATACGGCTATTGAAAGAGATATTAGGATTAATAGAACTAGCAATGACCTATGCAACCCCTTCATACAACCTTATTTATTTTTTTATATATAAAGATTTAGCTAATTTTGAGCATGAGTAAAATTTAAATATCCATCAAGGCTCTATAATTCTCAATGAGACTAGGTTATTTTATTGCATTGATGGCTTTTGCTATTTTTATAATAGGGTGCACTAAGAATTACTATGAGGTTGGGGATGGGCTTTACTGTTTAGATCAGAATAAGAATAGTATTTGTGATAAGGATGAAAAAAACCCAGACAACCTTTATGAGTTTAAACCTGGCTTCTTTTGCTCTGATGCAAATGAAAATAAAAAATGTGATAGTGAGGAAATTGACAATACCACTAAACTAAAATCAAATTCTACCGCGAATAATAGCATCTCTTCTTTGGCTATAAACAATAGTACACCTGCTAAAGATTCTAGTAAAACAACACATGAAGAATGCCTTGGCAAATATGATGTTGTTAAGGGTGTAGTTATATACAGGTATGCTTCCTGGGATCCTTTCCTAAGCGATAATGATGCAATCTATAAAGATGGGCTAGAAGAGGATGGTTTTATTGTTGTTACTGATAAAGCTGGGACAAGTACAAAAGATAGTTATGACGCCAGTGAGCTAATGAAAGAATGCTTTGAAGGAGTATATAGTGCTGAGCTTATAACACCCCCCGAGTTTATTTGTAGTAGTAACAAAGACATATTTACTAAATATTATCCTTCTTACAATGATGTAAAACAATTTGCTTTAGATTGTAGAAATGCTAAAGTTGTTTAATAACCTTCTAGTTGTTCTTTTGTTTTATTTTTGTCCGCAGATTGTAAATATTTTTTTAAATGTGAACAACACTAAGATTTAAACTGCTCAATAAAGACTTCAAACATTTTCTCACAGTATCCTTTAATATCTTTTTTATTATGCAAATCTATAGCTTCATAATAATTCTGTCTCAGCTTTACAGGAACAAAAAGTTTTGGATATCCTGCCTGCATCAAAATCCAGTTCATTAATGCTCTTCCAGTTCTTCCGTTTCCATCTTCAAATGGGTGAATTTCTACAAATTGTGCATGAATTAAACAAGCCAAAACAAATGGATGAATCTTCCTTTTATTTTCATAATAAAATTTAATCATCTTTCTTAACAGTCGTTTAACTTCTTCTGGCTCTGGTGGAATATGCTCGGCACCTTCAATTTTAACTGGAAAGAAGCGTATTCTTCCTGGGTAAACTACCCCTGTATTCTGCGTTAAAATTCCATTTAATTTTTCCAGGAATTCTGTAGTAAGCTTTCCTTTATACTTTTTAATAAATTCAAATGCCTCTCTTCCATTAATAGCCTCGTTATAATCCTTAGGAGGAGCACCAGACGGTATTTGCTTCTCTTTAATAATCAAATATGTGTCTCGTAGCGTTAACCTGTTTCCCTCAATAGCATTTGAATTGTAGGTAAATCTAATGACAAAATCAACCTCTTCTTTTTCAGCAATAGTTTTGGGTATTTGCTTGAGGTGATTATTATATACACCTTTAAAATCATCAATAATCTCCAGTTTGTCAGCATCCAGGTAATCTTCATTATAAATCTTGTATTCTTCAAGCCGAAGTTCCTTGAGCTTCTTGCCTATTTCTTCTCGTGTAGGCTCTTTTTCTCCAAGTTTAATTCTTATCTTCTTCCAACTTTTTTCTCCTGTTCTAACAGTTTTTCCAAGATAATAAAAAGTCTTTTTTCCTGATTTTATCTTATCGATATATGCCATAGTATATTATTGTCCACATTATATATAAATCTTTCCATTTTGTGGACAATAAAAATTATTAATTAGATAATGAAACTCAAAGGAGGAGCAAATGCGATAATGCTAAAGTTGTTTAATAACCTTCTAGCTGCTCCCTTGTTCTACTTACTGCTACAAAGAGATTAATTGGATTTTCTGAGACGCACTTTACTTCGTACCTGTATCCTTTTTCTGTTTCTTCTTTCATCTCCACGATGTACAAGACACTTGCAAGTTCATTAGCATCTCCGTGATACATTCTTGAAGTTCTGCCATCGTTAAGACTATCTGCAGTATCCCATGCTAGAGCACCCTCTAAACTATCATGTATCATAAACGCCAATTGCACTGCATCAAATCTTAATGGTGCTTGTCCTTCTCTTACTAAAAATTTTGGAGTGGTTATTGATTCAGTCATTTTCCATATCTTCTTTCTCTATTTTTAAATTCCTCAATTATTCCATCTAGTTCTTGTGGAGAAAAATCAGGCCATAAAGTTGAAGTAAAAAACAATTCAGTGTAGGCTATGTCATATAATAAGAATGCTGAGATTCTCTTTTCTGGATTCATTCCGGTTTTAATCATAATGTCTGGTGGAGCTATATCTTTTGTGTAAAGATGTTGCTTTATTGTGTCTCTTGTTATATCTTTTGGCTGAATCTTGTTGTTTACTATTTCTTTAACAGCATCCACAATCTCATCTTGCCCGTTATAGCACAAACATACGTTAAACACAAACTTTGAGAATTTTTTTGTTTTCTCTTCTGCTTTTTTTATTAATTCCTGTTCATCCCTTGGCAAAAGCTCTTTTCTGCCTAAAACCTGAAACCTTGTTTTGTTTTTTACAAATTCATCAGAATCCAGAATCCATTTTTTTATATATTTTTTATGGAGGTCAAAATGAGTGTTCAATTCTTCTTCACTTCTTTTTAGGTTTTCAATAGAAAGAGCATAAACTGTTAATACCCTAACTCCTATGTTTTTGCAATGCTCAACTATTTCTTTTAAAACTATAGCGCCTTGCCTGTGTCCTTCTAATTCATTGCCCTTATTTTTTCTTCCCCATCTCCTATTTCCGTCCATTTGGATTGCAATGTGGGTTGGGGTTTTAGTATCTTCCATAAGACTTCACTTTGTTTTATTTTTATAGGATTGAAAGACTGAAAATGATTTAAAAACTTTTCTACGTTTTCTTTATTTGATATTCTAATGTATATTGCAGAACTAGTTTACGATTATTGAAGGTTTGCCAGGCAATGATTGTTTTGCTTTTGCCTCATTTGAATCTTTAGAGTAATTTATTAAGATTTTACAATTAAACTCTTTTTCTAACTTTTTTATGTTATTTTTAAAGATTTCATACTCTTTTTCTGAAGACAAAATTGAAGATGGAATCTTACCTTGGTCTTTTATTATTGAAGGAACTAATTTAGCAGTTTCTTTTTCATAACCTTTTATTAAAGAGTTTTTTATTAGTGCAGATATATCTCTTGTCTTTTCTATTTCTTGTTTTATTTTTTTCATAAATTCATATTTCCATTGCTCTGCTATGATTATAGAAATATTTTGAGGTGAATTTATTTTAACTAATTTCAATATTTCTCTTATATCAGTTATTGTTGAGCTTATTAAAGAGTCTTCATACTTTAAGCTTAAGTCTAATTTTGACTTATCAGCCTTAGGCCATTTTTGCAATGAAATGAATGGTTTATTCTTTATTTTTTCCCATAATTCTTCTGTTATATGCGGGCAGAAAGGATGCAAAAGTATAAGGAAAGCTTCTAGGTCTTTTTTTGATATTTCATCTTCCAAGTTTTCAAATAGATTTCTTAATTCTATTATTGCTAAATTGTATTTAAAATTTTCAATATTTTCTGTTATTGTTATTATTGACTGGTTTAGCTTACTTTGTAGTTTTTTAGATGATTTCTTTATTTTTACAGTTTCAAAATAGGCTATTAATTTTTTCATAAATTTGTTAGCGCCTTCTATTCCTTCATCGCTCCATTCTGTGTCTTTATCTGGTGAGCCAATTGACATTAAGAAAAACCTTGCTGTGTCTATCCCATAGGTTTTAGAAATTTCTTCTGGCACAACTATGTTGCCTCTTGATTTTGACATTACAAAACCATCTTTATGAAGCATGCCTTGATTGAATAGTTTTGTAAAAGGTTCATCAAATTTAACAAGTTTCATATCTCTTAATGCTTTTGTGAAAAATCTTGCATAGATTAAGTGCATACAAGCATGTTCTGCTCCACCTATGTATTGATCAACAGGCATCCAGTATTCTGCTTTCTTTTTTTGAAATGGCTCTTTATCATTTTTATTATCACAGTACCTTAGGAAATACCAGGAACTGTCAAAAAACGTGTCCATAGTATCTGTTTCTCTTCTTGCTTTTTTATTGCATTTTGGGCATTTTGCTTCTACAAAAGATTTATCTGTTGCTAGAGGATTTCCTTTTCCAAATTCTACTTTTCCTGGCAATTTTATTGGCAAGTCTTTTTCTTTTACTGGGATGATTCCACAAGTGTCGCAATAGATAATTGGAATTGGTGTGCCCCAGTATCTTTGCCTTGAAATTAACCAATCTCTTAGCTTGTATTGTGTTTCTTTTCTTGCTCTTTTTTGTTTTATTGCCCAAATTGAGAATTCTTCTTTTGCCTTTTCTGTTGGCATTCCAGTTATATTGCCCGCATTAATCATCACACCTTCTCCAACATAGGGTTCTTTGTTTACATCTACATTCCTTTTTTTGGGGCTTATTACTTGTATTATTTTTAGATTGTGCTGCTTTGCAAATTCAAAGTCTCTCTTATCATGGGCTGGACAAGCTTTTACTATACCTGTCCCGTAATCCATTATAGCAAACCCTGCAACGTATATTGGCATTTTTAATCCAGTTGCATAGTTTATTGCATATTTCCCAATAAAAAATCCTTCTTTGTCTTTTATTTCTCTTGATTCCAACTTTTGTTTTTTTATTTTATCTACGAATTTTTTTGTTCCTTCCTTGTATTTTGTTCCACTTACAAGCTCTTGAACTATTGGGTGCTCTGGCGCTATTACCATAAATGTACAGCCATAAGTTGTATGAGGCCATGTCGTGAATGTTTCTAATTGGATATTTGTTCCCTCTACATCCCATTTCTCAATTAATCCTTCACTTTTACCTATCCAGTTTTCCTGCATTATTTTAATTCTTTTAGGCCATTCTAATTTTTCTATGTCTTTTAATAATTCATCTGCATATCTAGTTGTTTTGATAAACCATTGTTCTAGATGTTTTATTTTAACTTCTGTATCACTATGGCGCCAGCATTTGCCATTATGGACTTGTTCATTTGCTAATACTGTGTCACATTTTTCGCAAAAATTTACAGGAGCTTCTTTTCTGTAAACTAATCCTTTTTCTAAAAATTTTAAGAAAAAATACTGATTCCATTTATAATATTCAGGAGTATGCGTCATTACTATTCTGTCCCAGTCGTAGCTTAAACCTAAAGATTTTTGCTGCTTTATAAAGCTCTTGATTGATGACTCTGTGAATTTTTTAGGATTTACCTTAAATTTTATTGCTGCGTTTTCAGCGGGTAAGCCGAAAGAATCATAACCCATTGGATAAAGAACATTAAATCCCTGCATTCTTTTTAATCTTGCCTGAATATCTCCAATAGTGTAGTTAAAAGCATGACCCATATGCAGCGAACTTGAAGAGGGATAGGGAAACATCTCAAGGCAGTAGAACTTCTTTTTTTTTGGATTATTGTTTACTTTGAAAATCTTGGAGTCTTCCCATTTTTTTTGCCACTTAGAAGCCACTTTAGTGATATCTATCATATGTAATGATTATTATACTCTCTTTAAAAATTTTGTTAAAAATAACAAGGAATAATCTGATAGCAGGATTTAAAGGGTTTGTACACCCCCACCGCATACATCCCACCAATAGTTATGAGTTGAATTTTCTGCTATTTCCAAATACCTTGAGTTTCCGTCATGAGGCATTTCAAGAGCGCCTAATTTAATAGCCTTTGGAACAAAAAAATCTAAGAAGAAAGGACCATGAGTGTTCCAACTCCATCTACCTGTAGTAATTCCTTGAATTATAACTCCTGCATTAGCATAAGTCCACTCTGCAGCTTCTTCTTGTGATGCACCTATTAACTCAAGCCTTCTTGTAAACTCATTCATTGTATTGCCACAATGTATTGAACCGAAGAGGTAGTTGAAGTCATACATTGCTTCATCAATAGAAGTATTGTATAAATAGAAATGGTCTCTTAATACTGGCACTCTTAAAGCTGCGACCATCTCTCTTTCGGCAAAGTGGTAATCTATTATCTCAACATTTTCCACTCTTGACAATGCTGAATAAAGGTTTGATAATATTTTTTTCTCAAGGTATATTGCTCTGTATCCCCTCATAAGGTCCATGTCATTGGCAGTTAGTCCGTGTTGTTCCATTTTTTCTGATAAATATCTTTCAGCAAAATTTTCACAGTACATTGCAACTCCTTCGGCAGTTACAAGAGCAGACAAGTCCCACATTCCAGCATTCCACTGCAATCCTTCAGGCATAAGTTCTGACATCACAGTTTGAAGCCTATGCGCATTTTCATGGAATGAAACAATTTGGGCAATTCCTTTTATAATCTTAATATCGCCTGTTTTTGGATCTTTATGTAAGAAGAACCTATATGGATCTGAGCGCATTGACCTTGTTGGGGAATGCCACCATGCGAAGCAATCAAACATAGGAGACAATTGATAATCAAATGCCCAAGATTTTGTAGAGTTATCTAACATTGATTCTGGATTTGGAGCTTGTGATGGAAGCAAAAGCATTCTTTTAAGTTCATGCGGCATATCCCCGTAATTAATTTCTAGTGACCATTCTAACTTTCCTATTCTGTCTGCAATCTTTTTTTCTGAGTGATACTTTTCAAGAGATACCCTTTGGTCTGAAGATATTAATCCTATACTTTGAAGATAATCATCAAGATATGCTCTTAGTTCTGGTATTCTTTGCTCTAGAGTCATCCGATTTCTAAACTCAGTCACGTCTAGTACATATTCTTGTCTTTCTCCGATATCTTGCTTAAATTGATGAGATGCCTTGTAATCTATTCTTCTAGCCATATCAAACAATAAACCCATTGCTCCGGTCCATTTGGGGCGAGTAGCTGAAGGAACATGCCACATATCATGAGGGAGATATGTTTCGTTAAGATAATCTTTAATGCTTAATCTCTTTCCATCGTAATCTCCCCTAAAAAAGAGCTTTGTAAAACACTCCCATGCTGATATTGCATCCATGTAATTTTGCTGCGCAAGACCATCAAACCCTTCATAACGTTGATGACGAAGAATATTTCTTGTTTCCTTTTTTGTCTCTCTAAGAAACAAATTTGCAGTATACGGATTTGGAGATTTTCCTCTTTCATCTCCGCATATGTCTCCATATATCTGCCCGAATATGCTTCCGAGATAAATCATACGCTTTCCGAGCCGGGCAATAGTGCTATGCCCTATATCGAAGCTTGATAATTCATTATTCATAATCCTAGAATTGCACTATCATATTTAAAAAGTTATCTCTGTAGAATAGTAATACTTAACTTTTGGATTACTTCTTCAGTAATGTACCAACCATCAATTACAGAATCTGGATCTTCAGGATTTAAATTAGTTTTAGAAGTTTCCACTATTTCAACGATGTGGACAGCCGGGCCAGCAACAGGGTCGACGCTTTCCTTCTTTTAACTCTGAGCAGACTCTCTCGATATGGTCACGTCTAGTTTCTGGTTTCTTGACTGAAATAGTCCAGCAGATCCATTCGTTACGCGCGAGTGCTGTAAGGTTGTTCCATTTCGCAAGTACATCTTGATTGGAGGTTAGCGCTTTTTGTAAATCCGTTGGCACCTTATGCGCTACACCAGTGGCTATTATTTTTTTTGTCATGAGATTTATATACTGTTTATATATTCATTCAAAAAACTTCCTGTTTTGCTTTGATAATATTAAATTTATTGAATTTAATTGCTTCAATCCTTAAAATGAAAGTTATATAAAAGAATGAAAAATAGTTTATCTATGGAAAAAACCCTGATTAAAGCTGAGAATATTAAACAGTTAAAAAGCAAGCTAAACAAAGCTCAAGGTCTTGTAATTGTAGATATACATGATGAGAAAATGCTTAGGGCTGTAATTAATGACAGGAAGGTCAAGATTTTAATAAACACTGAAAACAGTTCTCATAAAGATTTCATGCATGCAAGAAATTCTGGACTAAACCAGGTTTTGTGTAAAATTCTAAAAGAAAGAGATATTGTTGTGGGTTTTTGCTTTGATTCTGTTTATAGTAAGGATGGAATGGAAAGAGCAATACTCTTAGGTAGAATGATGCAAAATGTTAATTTATGCAGAAAATTCAAGGTTAAAATGGCTGTTGTTGACTTTCTAGGGAATAGAGAAAAAGATTTAAATAGCTTTGGCACCTGTATTGGTTTGAATACTGGAGAATTTGAGATTATAAAATGCTGAAAAATGAATATTTGGAAAGGGATTTAACAGAACATTCTGATCAATTAAATGATGATGAGCCAGAATTTGATTTGTCAAATTTAAGCGATTATTTCAACTATCCTAGAAAATTTAGAAAAGGGAGAATCAAAGAAATTTATGTTGCAAGCTAAAAATGAGGTGGAAACTTTTAGTAATATTTTTTCTAATTCTTTTTATTGTTGTTCAGACTAGTAAAAGTGATGAAGACAAGGTTGACGATATTATATTTAATGTTTTAGAGAACAATAGTGAAGTACCTGTTATTGTAAAGCTAAAAGAGAATACAGGAGAAATTGTTACAACTGAAGTTCAAACTTCTGAAGTTGTTGAAGATCTTGGAGATGATTTTGAGAAGAAAAACGAATATGGAAATGTTTTTACTGGATTTTCTGGAAATGTTACAGAGGAGCAGCTTGAGGCTTTGAAAAACGATCAAAGAGTTGAAAGAATTTATTTTGATTACCCTGTAAGAGCTTTAACCATTAATACAACGAACACTCTTAATACATCTGTTATGAATGCTAAATCTATTTACGGCGTGAATATTACTGGGAAAGACCAAACGGTTTGTGTTGTTGATACTGGTGCTGACTACAATAATTTGTCTTTAGGAGGAGCTTTTGGGGCTGGAAATAAAGTTCTTGCTGGATACGACACAGTAAATAATGATGGGGATCCTATGGATGATAATGGGCATGGTAGCCATATCGCGGGAATAATAGCGGGGAGTGGGCAAATAAAAGGCATGGCTCCTGGTGCGAGCATAGTTGCGTTTAAGGCTTTGAATAGCGGAGGTGAAGGAACTACTAGTGATGTTGTTGAAGGAATAGACTGGTGTATAGGAAATTCCACCACATATAACATTACTGTTATCAGTTTAAGTTTAGCTTTACTTAATGGAAGTACTGAAGCAAAGTTTAATACTCATTGTGATGGAAATGATGCTGTTGTTAATGCAGCGAACAGTGCGAGAGAAAGAAACATTTCAGTAGTTGCAGCTGCGGGAAATGATGGAAGCACTGCAGGAGTAGCAAGTCCTGCCTGTGGAAGCAATGTTACTGCTGTTAGCTCTGTCAATAAGCAGGATTCTCCATCAGGTTATAATAGCGGGGCATTAACAAGTTTTTGGGCTCCTGGAGAAAATATTTATTCTGTTTCTAGCTCTGGAAGCAGTGGATGTGCTGATGGATTTTGTAGTGGGACTTCAATGGCTGCACCACATGTTGCAGGAATTATGACTTTATTATTGCAGTATAAAAAGTTTGAAAATGGCAGCAATTTAAAACCACTTCAAGTTATTGAAGCTTTGAATAAAAGCGGCGTGAATATAACTAGATCTGGTGTTGTTAGAGTGAGAGTTGATGCTTATGACGCAGTAAGATTCTTGGATATTAAACCTCCTTTTGTTGATATCAATATTTCTACTTTAGACGCTTATTTTAACACAACGAATATGACAATTAATTTTAGTGCAATTGATCCATTTTTGGATTATTCTTTGATTAATGTAACTTATCCAAATGGAACTCAGTGGTTTAACAGCACATTAAATGTGACAATTCCTTTTAGCAATCTAACAATTAATGGAAATTATACAGTTACATTGTTTAGCAATGATAGCAATAATAACAAAAATTTAAGCGTGAAAAGTTTTAGGATAATAACTCCTGCTGTTGCTTTAGAGTATCCTACAAAATTTGTTAATTCTAGCGATAATGATGCTACAATAAACTGCAGTGTTAAGAGCCAATTTGATTTAGTTAATTTAAGCATTTATCACAACTTTAATGGAACGTTTTTATTTAATCAAACTGTAAATTTAACGGGAAGAAATAATTTTACTAATTTTATTTTTAATAACCTAAGTGATGGAAGGTATGATTATAATTGCATAAGTTCTGACGACAGCAACAATACTGTTTTTTCTGCTTCTAATCATACTTTTACAATTGATACTACAAATCCAGGAGTGGAGTTGTTAAGTCCTGCAAATGCAAGCACGCAAACGAGCAGTAGCATTACGTTTAGTTTTAATGGAACTGATAATTTTAATATAACAAGCTGTAGTTTTATATTTGATGGCAATAACGATCAGACAAACACTACAATAACTCAAAGCATTTCTCAGAGTTTTGTTAAATCTAGTATTTCAAATGGAGAACATACATGGGCTGTTAGTTGCTTGGACATTGTAAGCAATTCAAATGTTTCTGCAACAAGAAACTTGACTGTTAGTGTGCCATCTGGTGGTGGAAGTCCTGGAGGCGGGGGAAGTGGGGGAGGTGGAGGTGGTGGAGGAAGTAAAAAGGCTTCTAGTAGTATTGCTGCAAGCGAATCTGATGATAAGGCTGATGATGTTATTACAACTCCAAAAATAGAAGAAAGAGTTTATGATGAAGAAGTAAGAAGCGAGGATTTAAGCAAGCTAATAGAAGAAGTTGCAAATTTAAAGAAAGGATTAGAAATATTGTTTAGTGAAGTAAATAGCATAAAAGAAAGTCTAAGAGAACCGAGTCCTCAAGAATTAAATACAAATAGGAGGATAGAATCATCTTCAGGCAAATCTACTCTTAGCTTAAATGTTAAGTTTAGTGGTGAAAAGAAAGTTGAAGACTTCATAATCTATGATGAGATTCCTAAAAATTTTGCTGAGGATTCTAATTTAATAACCGTAAATGCTGAAGGGGCTAAAGTAACAATTGTAGAAAGAGACCCTGTTTACATGTTCTCTTATAAAAATGTTAATCCTGGAAGTGAGTATAATGTAGAGTATACTATTAACAAAGAAGTTAATACAGAAGTTATAAACGAGTTTAGAAGACCGATTGTTTTAGTCAAAGATGTTGATGAAAATATTCAGGCAGAACAAGTAAAAGAAGAAAAAACTGATTTTAAAAAATATTTATTTATTGGCGGAGGAATATTAGTAATAATACTTATAATTCTTGGAGTAGTTTTATATAAAGTTGAGAGAATTGAGAAGAAAGAGGGATTAAGGTAATTTTTAAATATAACAAGATTTTCTAAATAATATGGATGCAGAGAAGAAATTAATGCTTGTGAAGAGGAATACATGCGACATAGTTACTGAGGAAGAACTTCTAAAACTTTTAAAAAAGAAAAATCCCAGTGTATATTTAGGAACTGCTATTACTGGAAGACCGCATATTGCTTATTTTGTTTGGGTATTGAAATTAGCTGATTTTTTGAAAGCTGGATTTAAAGTTAAGCTATTGTTAGCAGATATACACGGAGCTTTAGATAATACGCCTTGGGATGTTTTAGAATACAGATATCAATATTATAACAAAATTATTCCTTTAATGTTTAAATCCATAGATATTGATATAAAGAATTTTGAAATTGTAAAAGGATCTAGTTTTCAGTTAAAAAAAGAATATATTTTAGACGTGTTGAAGATGTCTACTTTTGCAAGTGTTAATGATTGTAAGAGAGCAGCTTCAGAGGTTGTAAAATTTGGGGATAATCCTAAACTTTCTGGATTGATATATCCAATAATGCAGTCTTTAGACGAAGTTTATTTAGAAGTTGATATGCAATATGGGGGAATAGACCAAAGAAAGATTCTTATGTTTGCAAGAGAAAATTTACCTAAGTTAAATCATGCCCCTAGGGTTGAAATAATGACTCCTTTAATATCTGGATTAGCTGAAGGCGGAAAAATGAGTTCTTCTATTGAAGGAAGCAAGATTGATTTATTGGATAATGAAAAAACAGTTGTTAATAAGATTAGAAGTGCCTATTGTAAAGAAGGAGAAGTAGAAAATAATGGAATTTTGGCATTTTTGAAATATGTTGTTATGGTTATAAAAGAAGACAAGAAAAAGAAATTTATTGTTAAAAGAGATAAAAAATTTGGTGGAGATGTAATTTTTAATAATTATGAAGAAATTGAAAAAGCTTTTGTCAAAAAAGAGTTACATCCTTCTGATTTAAAGAATGCGCTAGCTGAAGAAATAAATGAATTATTAAAACCAATTAGAAAAGAAAGTAAAGTTTTACAAAACATTAGTGAGAAAGCGTATAAAAATTTATAAAGTTAATAACCTCTCATTCTTCTAATACTAAGATTTCTTTCTTCTTCTAGCTCTCTTTCAGCAGCAGCCCTACGTTCTATTTCTTCTGGGGAGGGGGTATGCATTTGAGTCCTTACCGGGTATTCATTACCCCTAAAAGAAAATTCATGTACATTGCTTAAGTTTTTGTAAGTTCCAGATTGATTCCCTAATTCAGTTAATAAAAGAACAATAGAAGAGCTGTCATCTCTTGTTAGGCTAATGCCCTGAAACACCCCAACTGAGTCAACACAGTTTACTAAGCTCCCAGGGATTATACTTAAAGGTCTTAGAACTTTTTTGTTAAATTCTGCCCTTATTCTTGCTGCTTCAACTGGTGTTAGTACCATAGCTATATTTAGAATCAAAATTTATATAAAGCTTTGCCAAGGAAATTTTTTACTATAGCAATATTTATAAATACTTTATTCTTAAAAGGATTTGAATGAGAGAAAGGAGAATGGTTTTATTCTTTCTTAAGAGGGTTTAAATGAGGCCTATTTTACCTAGTTTAAGGGAAAAGAACAGATACATAGTTTATAATATTAAAAGTGAGAAGAAATTAAAATTTCACGAAATTATGGAAGCTGTTGAAAATGCACATTTGAGGTTTTTAGGTGAATTAGAAACGGCTAAAGCAGGTGTAAGGGTTATGGATCATTTTTATCAAAATCAAGGTATTGTAAAAGTTCATAGTAAATATGTAGATAAGTCCAGAGTTGCTATGATGCTTTTGAAAAAGGTACAGGGAAAAGAAGTTAATGTTCAAACTGTTGGGGTTTCAGGTACTCTTAAAAGAGCAAAATCCAAGTTTTTCAGCCATGGAGGTGGGTTATAATGCAACAGCCAGTTCAGCATCAAATGATGGGGTATGATAGAACTTCTACTATGTTCAGTCCGGATGGAAGATTATTACAAGTAGAATATGCAAAGAAAGCAGTGAAGCAAGGAACAGCAGCTATTGGAATGGTGTGCAAAGATGGAGTTATTTTGGTAGCTGATAGAAGGTTAATTGATAAAAATATTGTTCCAGAAAGTGTTGAAAAAATTTATCAGGTAGATGACCATATTGGAGCTACTGCTACAGGCTATTTAATGGATGGCAGGATATTAATAGAAAAAGCACAATTACTTTCTCAACAACACAGGGTAACTTATGATAATGTAATGGATACAAAGAGTTTAGTTAAGGAAATTTGCAATGTCAAACAAGCATTTACCCAATATGGGGGAGCAAGACCTTTTGGGATAAGCATATTGTTTGCAGGTGTAGATGATGGGGAACCTGTATTGTTTGAAACTGAACCTACAGGTATGTTTTTCCAGTATAAGGCAACTGCAATCGGAGAGGGAGATACTGAGATTAAGAAAATTTTTGAGAAAGAGTATCATGAAAAAATAGATATTGAAGAAGGATTTAGATTAGCTGTTAAAGCCTTGAAAAAGATTCTTGAAAAAGACTTTGACCTTAAGAGGATGGATGGGGCATATATCAAAAGTTCTGATGGCAAGTTTACAAGAATTGACTCTAACTTTTTGAAGAAAGTAATAAAGTAAAATGGAAGACGTTGATAAAGCAGTTGTTGCAAGAATAACCAAAGAAGGTAGCAATTTCGAAATTCTAGTAGATTGTGAAAAGGCATTGGAATTAAGAAGTGGAAAAAATGTTGATATTGAAGATGTTCTTGCAACTACTGAAATATTCAGCGATGTAAAAAAAGGAAAACATGCTGCTAATCTTCAGAAGTTTTTTGGAACAGAAGATACTTTTGCTGTTGCCAGAAAAATAATCAAAGAAGGAGAAATTCAGCTAACAACAGAGTATAAGGCAAAGGTTAGAGAAGAAAAGAAAAAGAGGATAGTTGATCTGATTCATAGGAATGCGATTAATCCTGATACAAACTTGCCGCATCCTCCGCAGAGGATTATGAATGCTCTTGAAGAAGCTAAAGTAAGGATAGATGAATATAAAACTGCTGAAGAGCAAGTTAAGGATATTGTTACCAAATTAAGGCCAATATTGCCTTTAAAATATGAATTAAGGGAAATTTCAATTAGGATTCCTGCTGCTTTTGCAGGAAAGAGCTTAGGAGTGATTAAGCAATATGGAAAGGTTTTAAAAGACGAATGGCAAAACGATGGTAGTCTAGTTGTTATTCTAGATATCCCAGCGGGATTGCAGGTAGAACTAGATGATAAGATTAACAGTATTACTAAAGGTGGGATAGAAATTACTGTTTTAAACAGGAGATAGGAAAATGTCAAAATTAATTGTTGAAGAAAGAAATGTTGTTGTTCCTGGTGAGAAATTAGCTACAGGAATGGAGTATTTACCAGGAAATGGGTCTTTTAGAGAGGGAGAAGATATTTATTCCTCACAACTAGGGTTAGTTAATGTAAGTGGGAGATTTGTGAAGGTAATTCCTTTAACTGGAAAATATAATCCTAGAGAAGGAGATATTATTATAGGAAAAATTACTGATGTTAGCTTCGGTATGTGGCTTGTTGATGTTGGGTGTGCTTATTTTGCATGCTTAAATGTTAGAGAAGTCCCTGAATTTATAGATAAAGGAGCGGATTTAAGCAACTATTATGACTTTAATGAAACTGTTATTGCTCAAGTTATCAAAGTTGTTAGGTCTAAAGACATAAACTTAACTTTGAAAGGACAAGGATTGAGAAAAATTAAAGGGGGAAAGATAATTGAAGTTACTCCTAGCAAAGTTCCTAGAATCATAGGAAAACAAGGCAGTATGATTAGCATGGTTAAAGAGTACACAAAATGCAACATCGTTGTCGGGCAAAATGGAAAAATATGGATTAAGGGAGAAAATGTTGAAGATGAGGTAAGGGCTACAGAAATAATCTTAAAAATAGAAAATGAGAGTCATACTCATGGATTAACTGATACTATTAAAAAAGCTTTAGAAGAAGGTACTAAAAATGGTTTATAGCAAGAGAGAAGACGGAAGAAAATTTGATGAATTAAGAAAGATTAGTGCTAAAGTTGGCATAATCAAAAGAGCAGATGGAAGTGCAAGATTTCAGATAGGAGATACTATTGCAATTGCTGCAGTTTACGGTCCTAGGGAATTACATCCTAAATTTTTACAAGATCCTGAGAAAGCTGTTCTGAGATGTAATTATGACATGGCAAGTTTTTCCGTTACTGAAAGAAAAAAACCTGGACCAAGCAGGAGGTCTACTGAAATTTCTTTAGTTACTGAGAAAGCTCTTGCTTCTGTAGTTGAGTTAGATTTGTTTCCTAACACAGCCATAGATGTTTTTATTCAAATTATTCAGGCAAATGCAGGAACAAGATGCGCAGGGATATGTGCTGCGGCTATGGCTTTAGCACATGCAGGGATACCAATGAAAGATATGGTAGCTGCAATTTCTGTTGGAAAAGTTGGAGATAAAATTGTTATTGACCTTGACAAAGAGGAGGAAGACTTTGAAGAAGGAGCTACTGATATACCTGTAGCGCTTACTGCAAGAAACAAAGAAGTTACTTTATTGCAGTTAGATGGGGAAGTTAGCAAAGATGAACTTATGCAGGCTATTAAATTAGCTAGAAAAGGATGCGAAGAAATCCATAATGTTCAAATAGAAGCATTAAAAGAAATTTATAAGGAAGATAAAAATGGACAATGAATATATTATTTCACTTGTAGACCAAGGCAAAAGATTAGATGGAAGAAAGTTTGATCAGCATAGAGAGATTTCTATAGAGACCAGTATCAGCAAGAATTCAGAAGGAAGTGCTAGGTGTAAAATGGGGAATACTGAAGTCTTAGTTGGTGTTAAAATGGATGTTGGAACTCCTTATCCTGATTCTCCGGATGAAGGAAGCATTGTAGTTACTACAGAACTAAGCCCTATAGCAAGCCCTGATTTTGAGTTGGGTCCTCCTGGTGTGGAAGCTACTGAAATCGCAAGGATTGTTGATAGGGGAATAAGAGAGAGCAAGGCTGTTGATTTCAAGAAACTATGCATTAAGTCTAGAGAAAAATGCTGGGTATTTTTTATTGATATTTATCCCATGAACGATGATGGAAACTTGATTGATGCGAGTGCTCTTGGAGCATTAGCTGCTTTGAAAAATACAAGATTTACAAAACTTGAGAATGACAAACCTGTTTTTGGGGAATTTACAAATGAAAAAGTGGAGCTTGATAAACTGCCAATAACTTTTACTTTTGTTAAAATAGGCAAGGGAATTTTAGTAGACCCGCATACAAGAGAAGAAAAGGCTGCTGAAGCAAGGCTAAGTGTTGCTGTTTACAATGGCAAGATTCATGCAATGCAAAAAGGGGGAAGCAAGGGGTTTACTGAAAGTGAAATAGAAATGATGTTAGATCTTGCAATTAAGAAAGAAAAAGATTTAAAAAAGGTAATTGAGAAAGCAAAGTAAGATGAAAGCCCAGAAAACTGAATTTTTTACAAAATATGAGAAAGCAAGAATCATTGGAGCTAGGGCTTTGCAAATTTTTATGGAAGCCCCAATATTGGTTAAACTAGAAAAAGAAGACTTCAAAAGACTAGGTTATAGTCCTGTTGAGATCGCTAAGCTTGAATACGATTCAGGTGTTTTGCCAATCACTATTAAGAGACCATTGCCTTCTAAAAAATAAGTTTTATTCTTTAGGTTATTAAATAAATAATAGAAAAGTATTTAAATAAAGTATTGTTAAGAAAGTATATTATCTTGTTAAAAAATGGAGGTGAAGTTTAGATGCCAATAGATTCACTTACGGCAACTGGTCAGCTAGTTCTTAATCCTTTTGTAAGTTTAGCAAATAGTTTTGTTGAAATACTACCGGGATTAATAATTGCTGTGCTTTTAATTATAGTGGGGTGGTTTGTAGCACTAGCACTAGGAAAACTTGTAAAATACGTTTTGGAGAAGGCTGGAATTGATAAGCTTATGGCAGGTTCAGCTTTTACTGGATCTGTAGGGAACACTATGCTTTCTGGAGTATTTGGAGAGATTACCAAGTGGTTTGTGTTCTTAGTGTTTTTACCGCAAGTTTTAGTAAATTTGAGATTAGGAGTTTTGAGCGATTTGCTTACTAGTTTTGTTATCTGGTTACCTAACTTATTAGCAGGTGCAATTATTGTAATATTTGGTGTTGCATTAGCTCATATTGTCGGTATAAAGATTGAAGAGCACACTTCTATGAAGGGTGTAAAACTTTTGAGTAAAATTGTGAAAACATCTTTAGTGGTTATTGTGACTATCGTAGCCTTAGATCAAATAGGAATTGATGTTAGCCTAGTAAAGAACTTGATCTTAATACTTGTAGGAACTTTTGCAGTAGCATTTGCAATAGCATTTGGTATTGGAGTTAGTAAGGGCTTACAAAAAGATAGTGACCATATAGTTAAACACATTAAAGAGATTTTACAACACTAAAAGCCCTTTTTTTCTTTTTTTTATTTTTTATACTATAGAACCTAATTAAAGTTTCTTAATTTTATTGTATCTAACCCTGCTTGAACCATTTCTGATTTACAAGAGAAATAACGCCTTGCACTTCCTAGAACTAATCCTAGCATTATTTCACAATCGGCTAATCTACTGGGTGTTTTTTCTGCATCTTGAAACTGGGTCAAAACTCTTGCCCATCTGCCTAATTCATCAACAGTCGCCTTCATTTCCGACCTTAAACAGATTTCCCCTATATCTGCTAATCTTTGGGTATTCTTTATCATGATTTTACATAGTATAGTTAATTTTATAAACCGTTATCTTTTCAAGGTTATATGGCAGAAGAAGAAATGATTACAGCTTTGGATAATTACCTAAAAGTCGGCATACATATAGGAACTAAGTCTAAAACCAAGTATATGGAGCCTTTTATCTATAAAGTAAGACAAGATGGTTTAACTGTATTAAATGTTCAAAGCGTTGACAAGAGATTAAAGGTCGCTGCTAAAATGGTTTCCAGATATGAACCTCAAGATATCTTTGTTGTTTGCAGAAGAGAAAATGGCTGGGAAATAGTCAAGATGTTTTCTGAATTAACAGGGATAAGAGTTTTTGCAGGGAGATATCCTCCGGGAATATTAACAAATAGTGCTTTAGAAACATTCACAGAAGCTAAATTAATTTTAGTTGTTGATCCTTGGCCTGACAGAAATGCTATTAATGATGCGATAAACATGGGAATTCCTGTAATTGCATTATGTGATACAAATAATACAAGTGTTAATGTTGATTTAGTTCTTCCCTGTAACAATAAAGGAAAGAAAAGCTTAGGATTAATTTTCTGGGTTTTAGCTAGAGAATACCTAAAGAGCAGAGGAAAAGATATTTCTAAACCATTAGAAGATTTTATCGTTGAGTAATTTAAAATGAAACAACTGTACCTAATCAGGCATGGTGATGCTGATTACTATTATGATTGTCTGACTGATGAGGGCAGAGCCAGAGTTAGGGGCCTTAGTCGAACACTAATGGGTTTATTGCCTGATAGAATAAGATATTCTGTGGTATCCTCTCCAAGTGGAAGAGCAAAGGAAACTGCACAATTATTACTCCCAGTTTTAAGCGAAAAATCAGGAGAAATGCTTCACATTTATGAAGATCCAAGACTTAGTGAACTTAGAAGTATGGGCAATGAGGAAGAAATGAGGGAATATGGAAAACAAAACTTGGTTTTATTGGATGAATATAATTCAGGTATAGGTGTATTTATCGCACACGAACGAATAATTAGAGCTATGGCTTTTGCGGTCTCAGAGAAGTTTGAGATAACTCTTCCTGAGAAGTTTCATCCAGGACAAGCTTATACAAGAATGTTGCTAATGGCATTGATTCGTGAACATAACTATACTGAAAAAAGAGCGATTGCAGCAGTACAAGAATTACCAAATCCATTCATAAATAACGCGGTTATTAGACCGGGGTATGGTTTAAATTTTGGCCTAGAATTAAGAACATTTTCAGTTGTAACACCTGATTATTGATTTAAAAGATTGTTTCCAAATTATTTTTTATTGTTGAGTAATTTTAATTCTTTAGTAATACAAAAAGTTTAAATATACTAAGTGCAACGAAGAGTATATTATGAAAAAAAAGATTTTGGTGATGTTATTTAGTTTAATATTAATTCCTCTTGTTACTGCACAAATTGCTGTTCAAGATGAAGTTGTTAAAAATGTTTTAACACCTGAAGAAACTGCTTCTTTTATTTTATCTGTAAAGAACCAGGGATCGAGTTCTGATGTTTTTGGAATTTCTATTGGAGATACTAACTGGAGAGATAAGATAGAAGATGACTTTTTAGAAGTTGCTGCAGGAAAAACTGCACAAACAGAGATTGAATTAACACCGAATAAAGCTTTGAAACCTGGAAGGTATTCTGTTAACTTGAGAGTTTATTCCAGAACGCAACCAGAAATTTTTGTTGATCATTTATTACTTATTGATGTTATTGCTTATGAAGATTTGATAAGTGCGAGCATTGAGTCTAATCCTGATGGACTGGATCCTAGAAGAGAAAATCTCATAAGATTAAGTTTAAAGAATAAAAATAGCATAGAGCTCAAAAATATTAAAGTAACATTGGAAAGTTCTTTATTTGAAGATTCTAGAGATGTTGACTTTTTACCTGCAGAATTGAGAAATGAAGAATTTAATGTAAATTTAGATAAAGATACAGAAAGAGGAGATTACGATGTAAGAGTACTTATTGAACTAAATGGTAATAAGTTAGTTGATAAAACTGAAAAGATTAAAGTTGGTTCTTATAAAGATGTTACAGATGATGAGTCTGTTAATGATGGATTTTTACTTACTGAAAGAAAGTTTGTTAAGCATAATAGCGGGAACATAGAAACAGCTGAAACATATAAAGCAAGAGTAACCACTTTTGAGAGTTACTTTACAAGTGTTTATCCTGTGCCTACTAAAGCATATAGAGAAAATGGGGGATATTATTATCAATGGAATTTTATCTTAAAACCTGGAGAGTCATATAAAATAAGTGTATCCACAAGTTATAGAACTCCTATTTCAATTGTTGTTGTTACAATAGTTTTGCTATGGCTTTTGTATTATACTTTTGGAACAAAGGTGAGTGTTAAGAAAAGAATCTTAACTGTTAAATCTGGAAATCATGTCAATATGAAAGTTTTGTTAATTGTTAAAAATGAAAGTAGGAAGGCACTCAAAAATTTAACATTAATTGATTATTTACCAAAAGGAACAAAGGTTCCTGCAGAATTTGGAACTCCTAGACCAAACAAAGTAAGCAGAGATTCTGGTACTGAAATGTTATTGTGGAGACTTGATAATATGGTCAAGGGGGAAGAAAGAGTTGTTTCTTACAGAGTAAAAGACAATTATGATGTTCCTGGAATTCATGTACCTAGAGCAATCGTAAAGTACAGAGTTGGAGAAAGAGATGTTGTGACAAAATCCAATAAGAATTTTGTTAACCTTTGATGCAAGCAGGAGTTTATTACAAAAAAATGTAGTTTTTAAAAAATGGTATCAATTTTGTCGTTTAAATATTGTATAACTGAAAACATAGAAGATACTATTCAGACGACATGTAAGCCCGGTTTATTTTCATATCTTTTTTTCTTGACTTTAGTTTTACTGATTCTATTGTGGGGGTATGCTTTGTCGGATTGTTTAAAAAGAAAATTTAAAAATAAGAGTGAATCTCAGAAATGGCTTTTGCTCATTTTGTTATTCCCTCCAATGTCGATAGTATACATCATTAAATACAAATTTTAAATTTCGTATTGATAAGATATAACCTATAATCAAAATGTTTTTAACTAACTGCTTCCTTCCATTGTTATGTTAAAAGGAGGTCAATTTTGGTATGGTGATTTTATGGTTGCCATGCTTGTTGTTATTGTTCTTGGTATTATTTTTGCTAATAGTATTGTAGATATACCTCAAAGAGAGAGCGAGTTGGATAAGCTGTCTGAGGATGGTTTTACTATTGCTAATTCTTTATTGAGCGAAGGATATGATATGTCTAACTGGAAGAACAGCAATGGAAGAATAGGTATTGTGACTGATGGGAAGATCGATACTGATAAATTAAATGAGTTTGCTTCTTTAACTGGAACTTCAAGAGGATATCTGATTTCTCAATTTTTATTTGGAACAAGTTACCAATATGCTTTTTATTTTGAAGATAATAAAGGATCCATTATTAATCAAATGACTTATGGGGGGGTAGCTAAAAAAGAAGATTTAGATATTATTGATAGTGAGAATATTTTTAGAATTGTTAGAGTTGCTTATTTGGATAATAACAAAGATGGAAAGGGTGAAATAGTCAAAATGCATTTAGTTGTTTGGGATAAAGGTAAAGAGTATAGGACTAGCAAGGTTGTTTGCCAAAATGCACAAAACTTTAATTTTTGTGGGTTTTTGAATAATTTAGTGCCTGATTACAGATATGGGTGCTGTGATGAATG
>JACOZR010000006.1 GCA_016181245.1 Candidatus Woesearchaeota archaeon
CTCTGAATATTTTTTAATGATCTCTCTTAAGATTAAACCTTGTGTGTAATGAGCAAAACATTTTAATTTAAGATGTAAAATTATTTCTCACTGTATAGTAACTAAAATAAAAAAGTTTATAAGGTAACAAATTAGTTTATTCTAATATAATTATTAAATAAAAATGAAACAATTAAAAAAATGAATACATCAAAAAACAGAAAAAAATGTGCGAAATGGTTGACTAAATGGCTTCTTTATGGACTAGCAACTCTCCATATTGCTACATCTGTGTCTTATAGAACTAACGAGCTAAAACAATCCCTATATCCCTCTGCAGAAAGGGCGGATTTTAAGCGGAGATTTGGGGTTGCTATCTCGGGTTATTCTGGAGATATAAATCATGGTGACAATCTTTTAGATATTTCGGCAGCCTTGCATAAAGAGTATCTTGGGAAACCGTTTGAATTAAAGCAAATAACTGTGGCGTCATCGAATTATTTGAGAAAGTCGTTTTTTCAGCAATGGCGATATCTTATGTATATACCTAGTCTCGGAATCTGTGATTATAGTGATGACAATATAATCCTTAACAGCCCGGATTTTTCTAACGAAACAGTACACCACGAGCTAAAACACAAGAAAACATTTGATATCTTGAAAGCCCATCCAGAATTTGGAGAGCAATGGATGGCTCTATCACGTGATGAAAATGGAAAGAGTCTGTACCTGCCCACTGAATTGCGAAAATGGATGCAATTCAGTATATCAAATTATTTTATAGGAAGCTATGAAAAACGAGCAGGAGACCACGGGGAAAAAGAACTTGAAAGAATTGGATTTGTGAGTGATTATGCACGTACAGATATGTTGGAAGATATAGCGGAACTTACAACGTTGGCAGAAAATGAGAGTTCACGATCTAGGTTTTATGATTGGATCTATAATGACGAACATAAGAACCTGAGAATTATTGGAAAGGTTAACCTGGCAGAGGAGTATGGCCTTTTGCCCTCTGAATTCTCGGAGTTTGTAAAGCTAAAAGGCATTCATCCAGAGTCTTTTGAATATTCTGATAAGGAGCAATTTATGATCGAAAGTGAAAAATTTTTAGAAAGATATTCGGGGAGTGTTTATGAAGATGGAATTAGATTAAGCCGGGGCTCTCAGGTACTGTGGCATTTATGTTCTATGAAATCTCAAAAGTATTCAATAACCGAAGCGGAAAAAGAGTTCAAAAAAGGTTTGACAACCCCGTATAAGGATCTGGAAAATTACAAATTTTTGCTCTGCGGGTTGCGAGATTATTATGACAGAATAGACAGCCCCCTGTATTATTTGTATAAAGACTCTATTGAAGAATTTAATAGGCGTTTAAATTTCATGGATGTTCACCTTACAGATACAGGAGTAAATGATTTTCTTGTTTCAAATGGAGAGAATTTGTATTGACACCCTGCTTAGTTTTTGTAATATCCACTATATATCTAACAATATTACAGCTTTATAACCTGCTTTTGTTTTACTTAACTTGTATTTATGAAGAGTAATTGCCTTTACATCTAGAAGAAGTTTGTGTTTTTTTGGATTAATTTTTTCTCCTTCGACTATTGCTTTTAAGCTATTGTCCTTTAAGTTTATTTTAAAATTTTTAAAAACTAAATATTCTGCATCTTTTAAGTAAATTAATTCTTCTATGAATTCAAAAAGAAGTTTTTCATTGTCTTTGTTTGTTAAGTTAATTTCTTTCTTTATTTTTGGAGTTATTGAGGATCTTTTAACCATCACGTCAAAAGTAGCTATTGCTGCATTTGTGAATAATTCATTTAAAGATTTGCCGTATATTTCAAACATTACATCTGCTGTATGGTCTAGGATTTTGTATTTCATGAGAATTTAATGTATTAAACAGATTATAAACTTTATTGAGCTTGTTCCCTTTTAGATAAACAATCTTCTATTACTTCTTTTAAATCTTCAAGGTCTTTGTCGCCTTTAAGAAAGAAATAATCTATCTCCGAGTACTTAAATCCGTATACCGAAGCGATAATGATTGGAGTATCAGGATTTTTTCCTCTAGATGCTTCCATTAGTTCTAATCCATCAATTTTGCCCTCTAAAGATAGATCGATTACTGCCACATCATATTTTAATCCCCACATTATAGCATGCATTGCTAATTCTCCGTTTCTGTATGGCTTTACTGCATATCCCCATTCTGAGATATAATTGCACCACATTTCAGAAACTATGGGTTCATCTTCCACTAACAGCACTGTTTTTCTCATAGAATTAGATTGGTAAAAAATAATTTAAAATTATCCCTTAACATTGGCTATTGGCAACAATTTTACAATTGGTTCTGAAATACCCGCTTTTTTAACTGCATCAATTACAGCATCCACATCTTTGTAACTCTGCCCACTTTCTTCAGCAAGTCCGGACATTGAAGCTCCTTTAACATAGATCCCCCTCTTTTCCATATCTTTTTGTAATTTTTCCCCTCTTACTAATTGTTTAGCCTTAGACCTAGACATTGTACGCCCAGAACCGTGTAATGTAGTTCCAAATGTTTCTTCTTCTGCTTTCTTAGTTCCTTTTAATAAATAAGAACCTGTTTCCATGCTCCCCCCAACTATTATTGGTGAACCGAGATCTTTGTACGGTTTTGTTAATCTTGGATAATTCGGACCTACGGAGGTTGTAGAACCTTTAAGATGGACCAAAACTTTTTTCTTTTTGCCATCCACAGTTATTGTATGCTCTCTAGCGATGTTGTGTGTACAATCATATATTAGATTCATATCCATTTTTTCTGGGTCTTGCTTGAATATTGTTTTAAATCCTTCTCTAATTTGGTGCAAGATAACCTGCCTATTTGCATAAGCCATGTTTCCTGCACATTTCATTGCAGCATAATAATCCTGACCTTCTTTTGAATGAAATGGTGCACAAGATAACTCTCTGTCAGGTATTGAAATGTTATGGTCTTTCATGGTTGAGTCAAACAGTTTCATGTAGTCTGTACCTATTTGATGCCCAAACCCCCTGGAGCCACAATGTAACATAATTAGAATTTGGTTTTCATCTACTACCCCCATATGTTTTGCTGTTTTTTTGTCGAATATATTTTCTGCTCTTGCAATTTGTATTTCCAAATAATGATTTCCAGAACCTAATGTGCCTAACTGGTTTATTCCTCTACTCTTAGCCTTTTGAGAAACTTTAGTATGGTCTGCCCCTTCTAAACAACCATAATCTTCAATTCTCTCTAAATCTTTGTCCCAACCATGGCCATTTTCGATGCACCATTTAGCACCATTCTCCATTATGTCATTAAAATTAGAATCATTTAATTTGACAAATCCTTTACAACCTACACCAGCAGGGACTAGTTTAAATAAAGTATCAATTAATTGTTTTATTTTAGGTTGTACTTCTTTAATTGTAAGATTTGTACTTAAAACTCTCATTCCACAATTCACGTCAAATCCCACCATTCCCGGAGAGATTATCCCATTTTCCATGTCAAATGCTGCTACTCCTCCTATTGGCGCGCCATATCCCCAGTGACCATCAGCATGGCAAATAGAATATTTTTGTATTCCTGGAAGCATAGCTAGATTTGTTACCTGTTCAAATACTCCTTGATCCATCTCTTCCAGCAATTTTTTAGTTGCGTAAATTCTTGCTGGGACGTTCATTCCTTTTTTGTAGGTTGTAGGGATTTCCCAAACTGCTTCTTCTATTTGTTTAATGTCTTTAGGAATTGCCATCTTATTTTTTAAAGAACTTGAGCTTTAAAAAGCTTTATATATATGTTCTTTGAAATGGATGTGCCATGAGTTACGATATTGACACACCCGATTGGATACCAGATGGATTAGAACTATGGTTTTTAGCGAAAGTAACAGGTGCTGTGGAGAATCTCCCTTTTCGCTCATTAGAAAAATCCTTAGTTACTGATGAGGGAAGGTTATACAGAAATCTTGTAAGATTAGACTCAATTTTAGGTAATGGAACCTCTGTTGAAGAACTTCGTGTTTGTAGAGATAGGGATGTACGCGAAGCTTATACTTTTAATGTTACTAGGGTAAACACTAGGTTTGTACCTTATTTTCTTAGAAGAATTATGGGGCTTAAGGTAGCATATGATAAGCGCATTAAACAACTTGAAGAAAGACAAGATTTACAAGAAGGATATGTTGGTTCTAATTAGATAAGTTTATATTTCTTTTTTATCAATTTACATTATGCCAATTATAGATATTAGGAGAATAATACCTACACCTGTCCTTTTGAAACTCGTTAAATTGAGTGAAGATGAGAGAAGACTGGAAGTATTAATTTCTAGAGGCGAAGATTTATTAAGTTCTCTTACCGCAAACCTTAATGAATTAGATTATGATAAAGTTTATTTGGAAGTTTCTGTTCTTTTAGAACAATATGGAAACAGAAGATTTTCTACTTATTTTAAAGAAAGATTTGAAAAATTAAGTAAAAAGGAAGAAGAAGTTTTTAAATAAAAAATTATTTTTTTAAAAAGATTCTAAAATGATCTTTCAACTAAGTCCCATAGGCTTTGTCATGATGTTCAAGAGCAAGAAATTCTACAGTATTCCCTTCAACTGTAAATAGAAGAACCTAAGGGTCAAGGTGCACCCTTTTATATCTTCCTTGCATATATCCTAAAATTTTGTATGGTCCTGGATTATCTGTAATCTCCAACACCTTTTTCTCAACCCTTTTGTGCATTACAGGATCTTTCTTCTTCAGTTTTCTTAGTTGTTTATCAAGATGGGGAGAAAACTTGTAGGAATAAGGCATTTTACATTGCCTCGAAATACTCCTTTAGCTTGCTTTTAGAATGAAGAGTGATGCCTTTGCCAGCGTTGATATTTCTTTTGGCTTTCTCCAGTTTTTTAAGAAGCTCTTTAGATAATGGTCTTTCATACTCTATTTCAACGATTCTTTTATAGCCTATTAATTCTTCATATATTTCTTTTGCAATTGTTATATTTTCACTCATCTTTCTTCACTTTAAGTTATGATACCCTATTATTTTTAAGTCTTTCTCCCGTCTTTTAATTGTTTCCTTATTTTATCCTCGTTTGCTGCAATGCCCTATGTATGTTTATTTTTTCTTTAGCAGGACTTGAAAAGAGTCTTATAGCATATTCTTGGTTGTTAGGAACATAGTTTATTGCATCTCTCCATTCTTTTATTAATAATTTCATAAAAATTATTGAGGAACTTTATCCTCAAAACTTTCATTTATTGCATTCCAGTCTATGTTTCCTAGGAACTTTGTGATGTATGTAACTCTATCTGGGCCATGTTCTCTGTAATAACTATGTTCCCAAACATCAATTGCTAGTAAAGGAACTGCTCCCCATACTGCTCCATCTTGATGATAATCAACAAGGAAGTTATGCAGTTTTTTATCTGAGAAATCATAGCATAAGACAACCCAACCTCTTGCTGCTTTTGCAGTTGCTATGAAATCTTCTCGCCATTTTTCAAAAGAGCCAAAATCATCTACAATTTTTTTTGATATAGCAGAATCATTATTGATTATACCTTCTCCGCCTAGTGAATCCCAGTAGACTTCGTGTAAAATCATGCCTGCTGCATTAAAAGTTTCTTCTTTTTTTAATTCCCGCCATTCTGAGAAGTTTGCATTCGCAGAAGTTTTATCTGCTGTTTCTAACTTTTTCTCTATTTCGTTCCTTTTGTCAACATAGCCTTTTTGATGTTTGTTGTGGTGCCAGTCAATAACTTCAGTGCTGACGCATATAATGTTTTCTGGATTTTTAATTGGTTTTAAATTATGCATGTTCATTCCCCCCAAAAAGCTTTAATATGAGAAGCTATAAATAGTTTTTTATTTTTTAACTATTGTTAAAGGAGGCTAAAATGGATAAAGTTGTACATTTTGAAATACCTGCTGATAACCCAGCAAGAGTCGAGAAATTTTTCAAGGAAGTATTTGGATGGAATGTTACAAAAGTAGAAGGAGGCATGCCGTACTGGATATGCAGAACTTCGGAATGCGATGAAGAGAATATGCCAAAGGAAGTAGGATCAATTAATGGAGGGATTTACAAAAGAAATGATGAATCTTCAAGGACTCCTTCAATAGTTATGAATGTTGAAGACATAGAAAAATCTATTAAGAAAATCAAAGAGAAAGGAGGGAAGGTATTATTTGAGCCTAAAGAAGTTATGGGAATGGGAAGGTATACGCAATTTAAGGATACAGAAGGCAATATTCATGGATTGTGGCAGAATTTAATGAAATAGCGTTATATTTTTCCTTCTAGCCCTTTTAATTGTTCACATAAGAGTTCGTATGCTTTAAGTCTTGAAACAAACTGCTTTTTTGAATCAACATAGGTTGGATAAGCATTTACAACACCATCTTTACGTCTAACTACATTGATATTCCATCCTGCATTGGATGTTGTTTTATAACAAGATTCTATCCTTGTGTATAAATCTAATATGTGTACATGATTTAATCCATTCACTTTAAAAATCAATAGTTGCAGCTATCCTATGCTCTAATTTCGGAGTCATACCTCCGTCGTTAATTAATGAAGGATTATAACTTGCTCTTATTGAACCAAATTTTTTTCCTAATTCAAACTCCCCGTAACCCCATTCATGTTTTGCAATATTCCATTCTCCAAAGCCTGAGATCCGAAATCCTTTTGGTAAACTTAAACTTCCAAAATATTGCATTAACACTTTATCTTTTATTCTTATAGTATTTCCATCTAGCTTATCTACATAGAATGGCATTAAACTAACAGTAGCACTTGCATTTTTTGGTAACATTGGTATTTGAAATTCAACTCCTAGCCCTGCGTCCGAAATAGGTTCATTAAATTGATTTAATTCTAATTTTTCTGACACTCCCTTTGCAATTGGTCTACCCAGAGAAGTTCTTCCAAAATAGCTGTTTCCGTATAAATCTACAAAAGAATAACCATTTATTCCCTTAGGTAACTCATAAAATACATTAGACTCTAAATATGAGCCATATGAATTTCCTTCATCAGCTGTTTTGATATATTTAACATTACCAGAAATATCTGCTTCAGCTTTACTTGTTGGAGTTAAAGTGGCTAAGCCAATTATTCCCGCTGTTATTAAACTTTTTAATGTTCTTTTCATAAGAAAGTTAGATAGAACTTAATTTATAAAACTTCCTATTTGTTATTATTTTATAGTGGTTAATTTATTTCTTATTTACTCTTTTCTTAGCAATATCCATTGCAGCGCATCTTGCGCAATTTTTATGATTTTTTGCTTCTTTTAGAACCAGCTCTGTGTTTTTTGTTATTTTTTCTTCAACAAGTTTAAACATTTCTTTTTCTGATAATCCTTTGTATTCTGCATAACTGCTGATGACCCCTCCGGCATTAGCTACAAAATCAGGTATAATTAAAATTCCTTTTTTTACTAATAATTCTTCAGTTTCATGTGACATTGGGATATTGCTCCCTTCTATTATCATTTTTGCCTTTATCTTACTAACATCATTTTTTGAGACTAAATCAGGGACAGCTGCTGTGATTAAGACATCTGCTTCTATTGAAATTATGTCTTTACTTTGCAATTTTTTGCCGTCTTTGTATTCTGTTACTTTTCCTTTGTCTTTCTTTGTTTTTGCCAGTAATTCAAAGTTTAAGCCATCTTTATTATAGATAACCCCTGAGGAATCTGAAACTGCTATTATCTTAGCTCCCTTTTCTGCTAGAAATTTAGCTGCAAACCAGCCAACATTTCCAAAGCCTTCTATTGCTATTGTTGTTTTTTTTATGTCTAATTTTTTATGTTTTAAAGCGATTAAAGTTGAATGATAGACTCCAAAGCCTGTTGAGCCTAATTCATGAGGCAAACCATTTAATTTTTTAGGTTTCCCTGTGCAGGAGTTATTATTACCATTTGCTTTTGCAAACCACTCCATTTCCTGCTCTGCTGTGTTTATGTCAGGGGCAGCTATGTATAATGAAGGAGAGACTAACTTTAAAGCTTTTGAGAATTCTTCAATAATTTCTTTCTTTTTTTCTTTTGTTAAATTTCTTGGGTCTGCTATAATTCCAGATTTTCCTCCTCCGAAAGGAAGATCGGCCATAGCACATTTCCATGTCATGACTCTTGCCAATCTTGAAACTTCATCAATTGAAACAGTGGGAGTCATTCTTATTCCGCCTTTTCCAGGACCCAAGTTAGTATTATCGATTACAACAAAACCATGCATACCTGATTTTGGATGATAAACCTCAAGAATTTTTTCTGGACCGAATTCATCAAATTGAACCATGTAACATCACCAGTATGTATGAAATAATGTTTATTTTTATAGATATCGGTGGTAATTTATACTTTAATGTTGATAAATGCTTAAATAACTAGATTGTGAATCTAAACCATGCCAGCAGTGAGTCTTTTAGTTAAGAGAGAATTGCCTGTTCAGGGATTTAGTGCAATCGGCATAGATGAATCGAATCACGGAAGTAATCCAGAAATATATGTTGCTGTTTTTTCAAGAAATTATAGAGATGTTTTAGCTGATTATCATGTGGATGAGGGAAGAGTAGAGGGAAATTTAGAGAAATGCAGAAAAACTATTCCTAAGTTAAATCCTCATTTAATAAGATATGGTGTTATACGTGAAGAAGATAGGGCTTTAATAAAAGAAAGAAAACTTAGCTCAGAGTATCTAAAAGTGGCAGCTGTTTCTGAGTTGTTTAATTCTTTTAATGGAGCTGATTTTTTATTGGTGGATGGCAGTCTTGAGGATAAAATTGTTAGAGTAGTGGAGAGGCTTATTTCTCCCAGTATATTTCCAAGGAAATTAATTTTAACTCCTAGGGCAGATGAGATTTATCCATTAGTCAATAGAGCGGATCATATAGCAAGTTATCTTCATCACTTAAATGAAAAACACGGCTTTATTCCTTGTGATGTTGTTCCAGATGTTTGCAGAGTAGACATATCTTTAGAAAAAGTACTATCATCTTGAACTATTTTTTTTATTAACACCGAATTCTTTTGTGAGGTAATTTGTAAGTATCAAAATGCCCACACCTATAAAAACTGAAGACCACAAGCTTAGTTCATGGTTAGTAGGAAATAAATACAATCCTTGTAACTCCCAAACGCCCCTCCAAAAAGAGATGACAGCCACACCTATTATGATGGCGAACATAACCTGATGATGAGTTTCCATCCTGCTAATTCTTTTAAGCATATATTTTTTAAAATTAATTAATATAAAAACTTTTGGATAATTTTTTGAAATTTAGGAATTATGAAAAACTACCTATGGGCAAAATAGAACACCCTTTTTTTAATTGTATTGGATTCGCATCTAGCAAAGAAATTTCTTTCTAACTGGATAACATCATCTTTTTTTACTTTTTTTAGTGAAGGTTCTGCTATTGCTTTAATTGTTTTAGCGTCATCCATTACTATTTCTATTTTGATTAAGTCTTTTAAAGCTGGAAGCCAGTGGATTAGTGATGCGTTTAAACTTTGGTCCGGGTTAGCTGAAATAAATTCATTATTTTTGAAATTAAACAAATGCATCAATCTGTAAACTTTGTTTTTTTCCAGTTTGTCCTGAATATAAAATTCATCTTTTGTTTTTAATACTCTAAATCCTTTTTTTAAACTTGGATGTAATGGCAGTTTAGCTGTTAATTCAGGGGCATTTTCTACTTTTAGTTTTATTGGATTGATAATTGCAAAATATCTATTGGCTTTTTTATCTATTACTTCTTTGTTTAAGTGAGATAGCTTTTCAAAATTCACATTTATATCAGACTTGTTTATTCTGGCATCTTTTATAAAATTGATAATTGTTTCTGCTTGAAATCCCCTTTTTTTTAAAGCTTTTAAAGTTCCTAGCCTTGGATCATTCCACCCTGTGAGTTTTTTTTCTTGTATTAATTTTTTTGCTTCGGAAGTTGATTTTACTCCAGAGAACAATAACTTTCCTAAATAAACAGTTTCTGGATATTGCCATTTGAAGTAATCATATATATATTTTTGCCTTATGTCTGAGATTTCTAGGTCTATTCCCCTTAAAATATGAGTAATTTTTAATTCGTGATCATCTATAGCAGAAGCAAAATTTAGTAATGGCCAGACTTTGGATTTTTTGTCTAAAGGATGGTTTGATTTATTAATAATCCTAAACCCGGGCCAGTCTCTAACTGCTGGGTTTTCATGCATTATGTTTGTTTTTAACCTGTAAACAGCTTCTCCCTCTTTGTAACCTTTGAACATTTTCTTCCATCGTTTTAGAGTTTCTGAAGGAGAGATGTTTCTGCATTCACATTCTATGCTTTTGTCTATTAATTTTTTAAATTCTTCAGAATTGCAAGTACAGACATAGGCTTTATCTTCTTGGATTAATTTTTCAGCGTACTTATAATAAATTTTTAATCTTTTAGACTGAATAATCACTTTATTTACTTTAATTTTTAACCACTTTAAGTCTTCTTGAAACCATTTATAGGCTTCTTTCATTGGAACCTTTGTTTTTGGATCTGTATCATCAAATCTTAGAATAAAAGAACCTTTGTACTTGTTTACAAAGAAATAGTTCCATAAAGCAATTCGTGAATGCCCAAAAGACATTGGACCATTCGGGTTTGGTGCAAAGCGCATTACTACCTTGCCTTTTACGTTTTGTAAACTTGGAATTGTGACTACTTCTTTTACTTTCTTTTTTTCTGGTAAATTGAATTTTTTTAATTCTTTTTCTTGTTGTTCTAAGCTCATTGAATTAACTTTAGAAACGATTTCATTAATTTTTTTTGAAATTTCATTTATCTTATCTTTTATTTCCGGAGCTTCCTGGATTAACTTGCCGATTATTGCTCCTGAATTTGCTTTCCCGTTGAACTTAACTGCATTATTAAGAACGTGTTTTAAAATAGTTTTTTCGTCCATTTTAATTCTTAGAGTTTTACTGTTTTATATACTTTATTCATTTCTTCTCCTTTTGCTTAATGTCCTCTTTTTTCAATGCCTCTTCGCATAATCTATACATGTTGTTAAAGAATATCCTGGAGTTTTTTATGCTTTCTTGCGCCGGCTCTTGGTTTGCTTGAGGTATTCTTTTGTAGGTAAATTTTCCTCGCTTGCCCTTCTCTAACTCAAAAATACGCAGAAGAGTATCTGCTTTTACCAGTATTTTTTTATAGATTTCTAGTAGCTCGACATCTATTATTTCTTCGTCTACGAACTTTGATAATTCTTCAAATGTTTTTTTGTGTTCTTCGGGAGCTTGTGTCTTAATGTCTTTTAATAAAAGATATGCTTTTGCAGCATAGAATATCGAATAATAAGCATGAGAAATTTGCGCTATAGTAAGTATCTTCCTTCATTCCGAATACTTCAATTTGTATCTTTTTGTCATCACTTACTTTTTGAATCATCACAGAAAGATTTAATTCATTCTGTGCTCTCTCAAGATAGATTTTATATTCGAAATCCATGCTTCATCCCCTCTTTTATTATCTCATAAAATATTCTGTGGTTATAAACCGCTAAGTGTTTCCTGGCTATCTGTTTACCTAGATTTTCTTCTTTATTTGCTAGCATTTCCAGCATTTCTGTCTTTGGAATAACATGAACATCTGTTTCTAGAGCGCTTTTTAATTTAGCACTATTAGCTGACGCCTCTATTTGCTTTATTTTATTTTCGTTTTCAATAAATATGGCAACATCTAGGTCTGAATTTTTTTTCTGCTCGCCTAGAGAGTATGACCCAAATATGACAATTGAGTAGAATTGAGTGTTTTCAGAGATTTCTTTTTTTATGTCCTCTACTACAATCTTAGCAAGATGTGGAATTCTTTTGTGATTACATAAAGCAATATAATAAAATGTTATGTCATTATCAAGATTCAAATTCAAAAGCCCCGACTTTCCAATTTTCTTTTCAATTAATACTTCTTCTTTTTTTAACAGATTTATAGTTAAAGACAGACTATTGTTTGATTTTTCTTTTGATTCTCTCTTTATATCTTTTCTAGTGTATTCTGTAAATGGCTTTTTTGCAAATACTTCAAATATTTTGAGCTGTTTTTTGGTAATCATATTTAACCACTTTATTGGTTTATATAAACCATAATATTGGTTATTTATATATTTTTTGCTTTGAAGGGTTATTAATTTCTTATTAGTAGTAACAAATAGGAAGATTTATAAATGATTAAAACCCTTTAAGATATAACAAAATTTACAATTAATAAGTAAAACAATAAACCTTGGAGGAGATTAAAATGAGTCAAGATTATATAAAATTAGAAGGTTTACCAAAAGGAAGTTATGGCATCCAAATTGGACAATTTGATTTTAAAAGAATGCAAATAGTTTGGGGTGGAGCTCAATGGGATTTAGCAACAACTGAACTTGCGGCCACAAAGGTTGCAGAGAGATGGAGAAAAGAAAGCATAGACTCGGTTCTTCAAAAAGAAGGATCAAGAATAGATGTAGATGATAGAGGATTAGCAATAAACCCAGAAAGAAAGGCATTTTTTTATAGAGCGATAAAGTTAGGAGGAAATTAAAATGAGTCAAGATTATATTATGAACGCAGTTTATAGGAGATTACAATCTTTAAGAGGCAAACATCCAACTGATGTAGAGTTTACTCAAGCAGTTGCTGAAGGTGTTTTGGAAGGAAGACTAATTGAAACTAGGGAAGAGTGTCCTTCTCTTGTACCCATAGTAGGGATTAACTTATTATTTCCTGAAGAGGAAAGAATAATTATTTATGCTCCTACAAGTTTTATAGATAGACTCATGGCTTCTAAAGAGATACCTTCAGGCGATTTTGGTCCACTAGTGTAGAGATTTTAGTTAGATTATGGAGATAATACAATAAGAAAATGAAAAACAAAAAACTAGGACTGAGCACATTAGCAGTTGCAGCTGCGTTAGGATTTTTCTCTCCTAATCAAGCAAAAGCTGAAGAAGAAGTTTTTAGTGATACTGTTCGTGTAGCTCCTGTAACCATTACAACAGATAGGGTAAGGGAAGATTCTTTAGATGTGAAGGAGGATAAACCGGGCAGCTTACAATACTATGGAACCTTAGATTCTCAAAAGGCAGATACTTCTAAAGAAGCAATAGGTATTCCAAAAGAAACAAAACAAGTTCAACCAAAAAAGAGAGATAATGTCAAAAAAAGATTTGGCACCATCATTGGTTTTGCTGGAGGGGTGTATGACAACTCCGAGAATTATTATACTGGATCTGGTGCGGGAATAGGGGCAGGAGCAGAAATCAGAGTACTAGGCCCTTTGTATTTGCACGGACAATTTGTTGGTATTTTTGGAGAACCAAAAGATCAAGGAAATCTTCACAAATTGGTTGACTTGAAGTCTGGTTTAGAAGCGAAGATACCGATTTTTGGAGATTCTGGAATTAACCTTATCTTTGGCAAAGGCGTAACAACATACTCTACTGGAAATAAAGACTTAGATGGAAAAGGCACATATTCTCAGTACGGGATAGAAGCTGGTCCCATACAAGGAACTAATCTCCATATTAGATATGGATTGGATAGATCTAATGTAAGAGATAGACTTAATAAAAAGTCTAAAGGAATATTTGTATTCTTACAACTCACAGGAAAATATTGATGGGATAAAAAATGACAGACGCAACAAATCAAGAACAAATAGGATTTCACAAGGGAAGTTTAAGCACCTTAGTGAAAGAAAGACAAGAATTATTGAGAATAGTAAAAATAACTGAAGAACTGATTCAAGCTCATACCAAGGCTTTGAAAGATTTAGGTGTTGACCTAGAAAAAGAAGCTAAGGAAGCAATTGAAAAATTACAAAAAAGTAAATCTGAAAAACTAGATGAAAGGATGAGTTAAAATGGAAGAAACAAGAGAAAGAGATATTCAACCGTGGACTAGAATTGTTAATCCTACATTTCAGCCACAATCTTCAATGATTAAGATGAAACAATCTGAAAAGAGATTTAGAAGAGCAAATTTAGAAAGAAGAATTAAACCTTTACTAGTTGTTGGAGCTTTAGGACTTGGTTTGTATTTATCATGTAATGAACCAAAAGGAAAACCTTTAGAAGGATTTGACCAGAGTACATATAACCAAACTATCATTGCAAGTCAATATTAAAAAGATTTTTAAAATAGTTACATTATTACTTGTATGCACAGTCTTAAAATTCTTAACAGCAAGGAAAAGAAATTAATTTTAAATAAGTTAAAAGAACATTTTGGCATTAAAGAGCTAGATTTAGATTATGTTTTTTTTAAAAGCAGTGAAGGCAAGATATTTCTATTAAACAAAGAAATTTCCAATTTAGATTTAGACAAGTTAAGAGTTAATTCTTTGGGTGTTTATTTTGGAGCTTTTGGAAATAATTTTAGATTATCGATTGAAGGTTCTCAGCTTATTGGAGATAAAGCTAGTAAGAATGTTGTGGAGCTTGAAGATGATACTAAATGGTTGGATGGAAATGACATTAATGTTAATGAAGAAAATGGGTTAAAAATTGTTAGGTGTAGAAAAGACTATTTGGGAACAGGGCAATTAAAAGATGGTATTTTGATAAACTACATCTCTAAAGAAAGGAGAACTAAATGATTTCTACTGAGATAGTTTCATTAAAACGTAGAAATGCTCCGCTTCAATCTGTGAGAAAAGCACTGCAGTATAATCAATCTACAGTTTTGGGTACTAGTGTATATCTTATTGGAACATTGGAATTAGGTGAAATTCGTAAACTCACTGAATGTGCTAATGAACCCCATGGTGTCAGACTGCGTTATCATATCAAGAAAGATTTAGAAAGAGGAAAAATTTTATTGGAGGATATGCTAGAAAAAACAGCGCATGATGAGAGCATGATTTTCCCGCAACAAGTGCTTGTTGAACTAATGTATAAGGTGCTAGGCGCATATAGAACACTTCTCAGAATGTCTGAACAACCCGAAATATTTCAAGAGGCAATTTACCCATGGATGTTTGCATCGCGGAGTAATTTGATTTCTGGATTAGTTCCTTTATGCCACGCGAATATAAGATTACTTAATAATGTTGATTGACTTAGTTTCAACCAGAATTGATCGAATTGCCTATAACCGCGATTCATTAAGTGTAGACAAAGACCCAGATGTGGAAATAATATTTTCGGCACTTGAATTTTCTAGAGAATCTGCTTTGAGGGATAACATTGCTTTTGTAACCTTAGACAGGGGGTTTAAAGATAAAATTGCACCTATTGCTAGAAGATTAAGAAAAAAATCTGAACCTTCGCAAAGAATATTTTTATATGAGATAGATAGATGTCTTGAATCTTATCGTGTTTTATATATACATAATTAATTTAAAACTCAGCAAATCCAGGATTAACGAATCTCTGATTTTTATCTAAAGAATTTATTTTATTCATGTCTTCTTTTTTTAATTCAAAATCAAATATTTCTAAGTTTTCTTTTATATGGGATTCTGAAGAAGCTTTTGGTATTACAATTAGTCCTTTTTGGATTAACCATCTTAAAACAACCTGAGAGATTGTTTTATTATATTTTTTTGCTATTTCTTTTAATGTTGAATCTTCTAATATTCTTCCTCTAGCTAAAGGTGAATAAGCAGTGATTACTATGTTATTTTCTTTACAATACTGCAGCAATTCTTCTTGGTTAAGATAAGGATGATATTCTACTTGGTTTATAGAAATTGGCACTTTGGAAATTTTTTTAGCTTCTTTTATGTGAGAAATTGTAAAATTACTAATGCCTATACTTCTAACTTTCTTTGATTCTATTAACTCTTTAAAAGCTCTAAATGGCTCTTCCATCTGAATTGCTTTGTTTGGCCAGTGGATTAGTAATAAATCTATGTAGTCTATTTGTAGCTCTTCTAAAAACCTTTGAGTATTTTTTAAGATATCTTTATGGTATAATTCTGTGGTCCATACTTTTGTTGTTATAAACAATTTTGATCTTTCTATTTTTGATTCTTTTATTCCTTTGCCAACGTCTACATGATTGTCATATGCATCTGCTGTATCTATATGGGTGTAGCCAAGTTTAATTGCTGTTTTTACTGCATCTTTACAAGACTTTCCCTTTAACTGCCATGTTCCTAGACCTAAAACTGGCATTTCATAATTTGAAGATAATTTTATTGATCTCATAATGTAAAGCAGAAATTAAAATTATAAAAATGTTGTGCTGGGGGGATTATATCAATTTAATGCCTACATTTGTGATGTTCAGGATAAAAGGTACTTCCATAATGGGATTAACTTTAATTCGCCATCGTGTTTTTCAGTGTTTTTTGTTACCAGTATCAACTCATTTACTTTACGAAATTGCTTTTTAAACTCTAATAAAGAGCTAATTTCCCTTTCAGGTATATCGTCACTGTAACAGACATTCACCGCTGTCAATGTTTGGTTCTTATTTTTTATTATAAAATCCACTTCTCCCTTGCCTTTCCAATAAAATATGTCTTTTTCATTTCTTATAAGTTCAATAAACACAAGGTTTTCTGCAAGTTTGCCCTCGTCTTTTGAAAACTTGAAGCTGACTGCATTCCTTAATCCGTTATCTATGCAGTAAACTTTTGGAGCATTCGTTTTTTGTTCTTTTATAGAGTATGAAAAATAGTCCAAAGTAAAGAATAAAAATGCTTCCTTGTAATAAGAAAGGTAATCTTTTATGGTGTCATAAGATATCTTAAGTGTATTTCTTAAATTTCTCAAAGACATTATACTAGTAAAATTTGTCATTAAGTATAATGCAAGCTCTTTTGCTTTTTGTGCATTTAGATTGTACCTGTCTACTATGTCTTTGTACAAAATATCATCAAAATACTGCTCAAGAACCATTGTCTTGTATTTTTTTGGTTTTAGGAAAGCCTCGGGAAAGCCCCCAAAAAGCATATACTCTTTCAATGATTTTGAAATGGAAAAGTTCGTCTTTTCGAGAAGTATTCCTTTTTTGGCTTTATCTTTATCTATTATTATGCCCTTGAATAGCAAGAATTCCTCAAAGCTTAATGGAAACACCTCAAATGTTATATTCCTGCCTGTTAGAAGTGTTGCGTATTCTCTTTTTAGAAGATAAGAGCAGGAGCCGGATACAATGAATTTTTCATTGCCCTTTAAATCATATTTTTTTCTAACCCACGATTCCCAGCCCTCTTTCCTATGCACTTCATCAAGAAAAATGTAAGCCTTCTTATCAAGATTTATATTTTCCCTGTAGCACCTGTAAATATCATCCAGTGAGTCATTTATAAGCTTCTTATCTTCTAGATTTACAAATAATACCTGTTCTGGCTGGATACCCCTTTTCATCAAATTATCAACCATCTGGAACATTAATGTACTTTTTCCTGAACGTCTGACGCCTATTATTACTGCTATCTCTTTTAAATGAACAGAATCAATAATCTGCTTATAGTTGGGTCTTGGAATACCCTTTAATTCCCCTATTGCCTCCTTGTTTTCCCACCATGGGTTCCATTCATTGAGCTTTTCAATTTCCATGTTACGTTTTGGTGTAACAATTAGTATATAAATGTTACGTTTTAGTGTAACTTATTTAACTTGGGGTATTTGAAAACATTTTTTACAATATCCATAAGCGTCTTTTGGATTTAGTTTCATTTTTTCAAAGCCTCACGCCCAGTTTTTTACAGATAATGCAATCGTCTCTTTTCCACGACCACTTCCTCTTACTCCATTCCCCATCACTTAAATCACAAATTGTCTTGTCATTTCTTATCATCAATAAAAATTCTTTATGTGTCATTTCAACTTCTTCCATTTTCTTTGCCAATTTCTGCAGTTTATTCCAATGATCTCTTTGCTTCTCAATCTCTTCATAGCACTTCCTTGCGCAGTAATTTCCGTAAAACCAGTTAACCAAATGCTGGATTTTTATTGGCTGCTTCATGTTTAATTACCCCAATTTTTCTTCTTATATATCCCGAAGGATCATTCTCTATCATTTTTAGGTATTTATCATCTTGCGTAAGCAAGTATACACATTTAAATGCCACAAGCCTTACTTCTCTCATGTTTACTTTGATTGCTTTTTCAAATATGCCCATAACAAACTCTCTGCCTAGTTTTTTCTCATTATTATAGCAATAATCTAAAATTCCATTCTGTACTGTAAGATCCATCCAATCAACTTTTTCCTTAAGCCTTTTGTTAATCTCTTTTTTTGGATTAGAACTATTATCTATCAACCAATACATTGCTTCTCTTGCAACAAAATTAAATGTTCCAGACAGGGTTTCATATTCCTCTGCTATAACATTAAGTTTCTCAACCACCTTTATCATAAAGTTTGAATATTCTTTCCTTTTTTCCTTTACTTTCTCTTCAGGCAATAAATCCAATAAAGAGCCGAAATAGTATCCATTAATAATAAACTCAGCTATCTCTTTTTTTGATTGAACTGAAATATCTGATTTTAGAAATGCTTTCAATAAATTTTTTGCGGTTTGGTATTTCCTCTTTTTATCAAGAATAATTAAGGTAAAAAGAAGCTGCACAGATTTTTCCTCATCAGCTTCATTGGAGTTACAGTATTCAACAAACTCTTTAACGTCTGGAATTTTGATATTTTTGTATCTTCTATAATTCTGGCTAAGAAATATTTTCCTTAATGTTGAACTTATGTTAGGATGTTCCATTTTTTATGAGGTTAACTAAAGGTATAGGTTTTAGATAATCTACTGTGCTAAATTCTTTTTTAGAGTTTACTAATTTGTTATATTTTTGAAAATCTATCCATATATACCATTTTCCATTTTTTTTAAATTTTTTCTTTGCAAGCATGACAACTTGAGAGGGTATATGTTCTGAAACTATTTCATAATCCGGTAAAAAATTTGCTAATTCCCTTGAAAATTTTGAAACTTCTTCATGAGAAGGCATGTTCTGTTTTTCTAAACGTGTTCTTGAAGCCCCTACAAACATGTAAGCTTTTGCTTCTATGAAATCTGGATTTCCTTCCTGAATTAAAGAAGCATATTCTTCTGGGGCAAGCATGTTAATTCCTTTTATTAGTGTTAGTCTAATACATGTTCTTTGTTTTTTCTTTGATAAATAGTATAAACTTTTTTTGAATCTATCCCAGTAATCTTTGAATAATGGCTTGTCAACTTCTTTTAACAGTTCTTTACTTGGAGCATCTACACTGATGTATAACTGTGTAACTGGATTTAAATCTCTTATTTGTTCTGGATATTGAGCGTTTGTAACTAGAAATGTTGAAATTCCATTTTTGTTAAATAAATTGATTAATTCATTAATTTTAGGATAAGTTATTGGCTCTCCTGTTAGCGATAACGCTACGTGTTTAACTGTTTTAGAAGCATTGTAAGAAGGCATATTTGTAACTTTCTGGTCTTTGAATCCTATTAGTAATTTATGATGTGCTTTTAAGCTTTCATTTAGAATAAATTCCGGGTCATCAACGTTCCATTTCCATTCTTTTGAAACCGGAGATTTGTCAGACCTCCAACAGAAGCGGCAGATATTAGCACAGCTCATGCTTGTTGTCATCTGCATACATTGGTTACTCATGATGCCATAGAATTTTAATTTATAACAACCGCCTTGACCTTTGACCATATTTTTTGTCCATTGACAGGTTTTTACAGAACTGTGGCTTCCAACAATTTTGTAATGCTCTTTCTCCCACACTTTTTTCTGCAAACCAAAGATCATATCTTTATTTTCCATATAATTTAATTGATTTAGCAAGGTATTTAATGTTTTCTTGGTTCTGCTAATTATGCAAAAGATTGGATTTACCCTGCCTAATAGAATTTACAAAGATTTACCTGTAGAAGATGCTTATAGAATTATTAGCACGAATGAAGGCTTAATCATTTCTGTTGCTGATGGAATAACTAGAGATCCTATTGGTTTGAAATGGCTACCTGATAAAAACGAAGAAGGGATTATAGAATTTTCTCAAGCCTACCCAAGACCCAGTCCTGCCAAGAAAGCAGCGGATTTATTTTGTAAAGTTTTTGCTGAATTTTTTTTAAAGAAACAGGTTCAAGGCAAAGAATGTATCAGAGAAGCATTCGAGCTTGCGAATTATGAAATAAAAAGACTAAATATGACAAACGAGATTGATTATTTAGAAAATGACTTTTGGGCATGTGTTGCTTGTGGCGGTGTAATAAAAGAAAGAGTGCTTTATCTAGGCTACATAGGAGATTGCGGTGTTGCAGTTCTTGATTCTAAAGGAAATTTAAAATATAAAACTAGAGATGATGTGAAAAAAGTGAGTGCTCATATTGATTCTCTTGGTAGAGACTGGAAAGATCCTTCTTGGAGAAGAGATATAAGGGAGAATTATAGAAATAATGAAAACAATCCTACTTCTTACGGAGCTTTAACAGGTGAAGAGAAAGCCATGTTTTATATTAAAACAGGAATTGTAGGGCTTGAAAAAAGATATTTTGTATTATTTTATTCTGATGGTATGGAAGAGCTTATTTTTTCTGGAGGCCAATTGAATCAAACTTTTTTAAAGCATTTAAGAGGTCATGGGTTAAGTGGACTTGAAGATGTTTGTAAAAAGATTTCAAGAAAATTGGATTTAAAAAAAGAAGGAAGCTTAGTTGCAGTTGTTATTTGAGATAATACCTTTTATAACCATAAGATGTTATTGTATATTTCTTTAACACTTGTTTATATTTTTATACTTAACGCAATTCAATTCAGAGCATTGTTAAGTTAATTGGTCTTTCTTTTTAGGGTTCCGATAAGTTTAAATATTTCGGGCACCTAATAGCTTTTATGAAGATAATGAAGGTCTTAGAT
>JACOZR010000050.1:0-4164 GCA_016181245.1 Candidatus Woesearchaeota archaeon
TCCTAAAACAAGACATCTTCTAGAAACTCTAGATATGGAGAGAAAAGAAGAGCTGTATAAAGAAAATCCAAGACTAAAAATAATAGATAATTTAATCTTAAAACTAACAGAAAAGTTTATGTCTAAAATACATTCGATTGTTTTGTTTGGAAGCTATGCAAAAGGAACAGCAATAAAACAATCCGATATTGATCTCTTATTTATAGTAAGCAACATAAAGGATAAAATACTTAGAGAATCAATAGAAAGAGAGAGTGCAAGTTATCAATACTCGCATAATATAAAAATAAGTCCATTAATTACTGATATTGAAGAATTCAAAAAAATGTTAAAAGCCAAAGAAATAAATGTTGGCAAGGAAATAAAAGAATATGGAATATCATTCTATGGTCATGAAATCTTTTGGAGGATTGTAGTATGAAAAAAAGAATTATAAACTTACCGCATAGACGAAGGATTTAAGAATTATATCTTCTCTTTTCTCTATTATCTCTTGTCCTAAAAGAGTCTCTAGATTTAGAAGAACCCAATCTAGGTTTAAAATTTCCAGGCTTATCATCTGAATTCCTAGAACCCATATTATATTTTGAATAGCTTGGTCTAGAATCCCTTCTTTGAAATGAATCCCTGCTTCTTTGTATTTCTCTTACAAAATTAACTCTCTGAAATTCAGGTATTTGCTCTTTTTGAATTTGTATGCTTCTATCGCTTAAAACATTTCTAAAATTGTCATAGTCTCTATCAGACAATAAAGTTACAGCTTCTCCATATTTTCCAGCTCTTGCAGTCCTCCCAATTCTATGTATATACTCGCTTGAAGTTTTAGGAGAGTCATAGTTATAGATATGGGAAATATTATTAATATCTAAGCCTCTGGCAGCAACATCAGTAGCAACTAAAACCTGAACATTTTCTTTTTTCAAAGAGTCTATGGCAAAGCTTCTTTTATTTTGACTTAAACCGCCATGAACTGCCATTGTTTTTAATCCATTAAGTCTTAAGTTTCTGGAAACAATATCAACTTCTCTTCTTGTTCCACAAAAAACAATAGCTAATCCTGGAGTCTTATTTTTCAATAAGTGCACTAAAAGTGAAAATTTTTCCCTTTGTTGTACTTCATAATAAAACTGTTTCAAAAGGCTTTTATCAACATGAACTTGTTCTTTTATTACAATTGGATTTCTAAGATGTTTTTTGATAAGATGCTGTATGTCATTTGACATTGTTGCACTAAAAAGTAGAGTTTGTCTTTCTTTAGGTAGTTGTCTTATAATTTCCTCAACATCTTCAATTAAGCCCATCTCAAACATTTTGTCTGATTCATCTAAAACAAGAAATCTGGTATTACTAAAATTAACATTTTTTCTATTGATGTGATCTAGCATCCTTCCAGGAGTTGCAACAACAATTTCTGCTTTCCTCAATGCATCAGCCTGCGGTTGTATGCTAACACCACCATAAACAGCAATAACATTAACCTTCATGAATGAGGCAAAACTTCTAAGAGTCTCTTGCACTTGAACGGCAAGCTCTCTTGTAGGTGTTAAAACCAAAGCCTGTATCCCTTTCCCATGAACAATTTTCTCAATAATTGGAAGTCCAAATGCGGCTGTTTTCCCAGACCCTGTTAAAGACTGCCCAACAACATCCTTCCCATTCTTAATCTCAGGAATGCATCTTTTTTGAATAGCAGTAGGCTCTACAAAACCGCTTTTCTTAACAGCTTTAATTATATCTGCGTGTAAATCTAATTTTTCAAATCCCATAGAGAAAAAGGCTCTTAAACCCCTTATAAAACCTTGCTTTTTCATGTACATTAAAACATGAATATAGTTTCGCTATGTTTTTATACTAGAAAATTATTAAAAAATCAATGAAAAAAGAGGTATTTTTAGCATCTTTAATAATCCTATTTCTTACACCAGTAGCACTTGCTCAGTCTATAGAAGACCCTATTAAAAAAATAACTAATAGTGCAGAGCAATATGAAGTTGGCAATATCAACTACGCCCAATTAATCGTTTACATAACATCTTCAAGAGAAGAATTAGCAGAGGAAATGGGCGCTGTTAGAGGCGAAAGAGGCACAACTCTAAAAGTAGAGCAGCTTGAATCTGCCTTGGGGAAGCCTACAGATTCAACAAAATGGGTTTGGATTGAGGGAGAAGAAAGAGAAAAAAAGCTGGATAAAGAAATCCCAGCATGGAGAAAGGTCATATTCGATGGCAAAAAAATACAAATATGGCTTAATGCATGGCCTAATATTGTGCAAAAAAACAGTGAAGATGTAATATTTTATCGTTTGAACTTAGACGTAATATTCAAAAAGCCAGAAGATCAAATCGATATAACCTCTAAAATTGAAGAAATAAAATCTATAGCTGAAAAATACAAAAGCAATCCAAATGATGAAAATTTAAATATTCTTGCTAAAGAAAGTGTTAATGCAGAGCAGTTATTTCACTCATATTTTAGCCAAAATCCAGAGAAATGTGAAGAAGTAATGAATAATCTATTTGGAAGTGAAAATAAAAGAGAAGATAAAAAACTATTTGCAGAAGATATTGTCTTTTATGAAGGAAGCAATTTTGAAACTAATCTCAGATTAGAAATGTGTGATGATTGTGAGTGGGCTTGGATAAACATTAACATGTGGTTTAATGGTCGCGGCAATTTTAAACACCCAGATGAATCTATAAACTATAATCAAGGTGCCAAAAGAAAGTTTGAGAGTTTATCTCATGAAGAATTTAAAAAAGAAACAATAAACCTTCTAGACCAAATAAAAAATAAAATAGCAGAAGAAGATTATCAATCTGCTATAGATGCTATGCAGGAGCTTAGAATTCTAACAGAAGTATGGAACGACAAAGCAAATAATGTTTGGCAAGAAGTTGAAGATAGGTATAGAGTAGACTGGGATTCTATGACAGATGAGGAAAGAACAGAATGCAGTAAAAATTATTGCTGGATTAAGAAAGAGCAGGAAAGAAGAATAGCTGAAAAAGGATTAAAAAATACAAACTATCAGGATAGAAAGGAATTTTACTTAAATTTGTTTTCCAATTACGGTAAAAAAGAATTTTACTCTGAACAGGAAGAATGGGAAAAGAGACTCGTAGAGGACTTCAAGGAATTTGGCGAGGAAATATGTAGTAATAACATTGATGATAATGATAATGAACAAGTAGATTGCTCAGATTCGCAATGTGGTGGAAAAATCTGTGGATATGATACAATATCCATAGAAGAAAACAATGCAACAGTTGAGCAAAAAATAGAACTGTATTGTATATCTGGATCTTGCCAGGCAAAAAATGAAATTGTCAAGAAAAAAATTGCTATTTGCGGAAATAATATTTGTGAAGAAAACGAGCAGGAAACCTGTGCAACAGACTGCGCAACATGCTTTGAACACAAAGCTTTAGAATGTTCAGGTAGCGTAATATTCTCTGGTGAAGATGAAAAAGGTTGTCCTTTAGAGCCAATATGTTTACCTGATCAGGAATCTTGTAATACTGATGATGACTGCACAAATCCTCTATGCGGCAGTTCTTCTTGTATAAATGGAATTTGCCAGGTTACAGAGCTTACAGAATGTAAAGAACCAGAATGTATTGATGGCAAGGAAAAAGTCCAAAACTGTGAATCCGGCGAAACATTAGTAACAGAAAAATGCATTGAAGGATCATGGGTAAAAACAAATATTGCATGTGAAGTTCCTAATCATGAGATACAACAGCCTATTGAAGAAGAAATCACTAAAGAAGAATGTGTTGTAAAAAGCGATTGCGGAAATGAAAATGATGTCTGCAGCAACGGAAGATGCATTACTCTCCCCAAATCAGTTAATGAAGATGATGTTAAAGAAGAAATTGTAGTTCCAGAACCTATTAAAGAAGAGCAAGCAGAAGATATTGAAGAGCAGAAAATAGAAGAGACCAAAGAACAGCAAGCAGAAGAACCTGAAAAACAAGAAGAAACACAGGAACAACAGCCAGAACAAGATTCAGCAATTACTGGGGAAGTTATTTCCTCTTTACTTAAATCTCTAACAAAGCTTACAGGGTTTGCAGCAGAAGAATCATCTTCCGAAACAGCACCAGAAGCTCCAGTTAATAATGATAATGCAAATAACGAAGTCTCAAATCCTAATGATGTTCC
>JACOZR010000050.1:4208-8270 GCA_016181245.1 Candidatus Woesearchaeota archaeon
ACAAAATAATGAAATTCCGCAAGAGAACTCCGAACAGCCATCAGAAAATATTGAACAGCAGCCCAAAAATATTGATAACGAGCCTATTGAAGAAAGGCGCAATGAACCAAATAGAGAAGAAGAGAATAGGCGTAATGAAGAAGAAAACAATAAAAGAAGAGAAGCAGATTGTAATGATAGATGTGGAAGAGAATGCTACGACAGAGAAGTTAGACCTTGTGCTGAAGAATGTATAAGGGAAGAATGCGGCAATGAATATGAATGTAATATTGACGAAGTTAGAGTTAGCTGCGAAACCAAGTGCGAATCTAAAAATGATGTCCCAGCCTGTAAAGGTACATGTTTTGATAAATGTGTAGCAGGAGAAGAAACATGGGTAGAGCCTGAAAGAAAAGAGCACAAGGAAGAAAAGTTTGTATTTACAGTTGGCGGATCTTGTAGAAATTCTCAAGGTAAAGAAGAAGGATCTATATGGTTTGGGGGTTGGGGAGAAAATTTTGATGAATTTAATTTAATAAAAAATAAATATCACTCAAGAGGCAGCTCAGATTGGTGTAAAGAAGATCTAGAAAATCTGTTAAAACAAAGGAAAGAGTTAGAAATCTCAATGAATGACAAATTTGCTTATTGGTTCTTTGAAAAATATGTTGCTAACTCTGCTCAGAACTGGGAAAATCATATTCAAGGAATATATGATCTTTATTGGAGAGACGTTGAAATATCAAGACAAATAGCTGAAAGATCAGAATGTCTTAAAAAAAATACGCTTCCAGAACATGAATTAATTAATTTCAAGTATGATACAGATTATGGCAGCATAGAATTCTGGGAAGAAGTCAAAACAACAAGAATATATGAAAATAGCACTGAAGTCCAGATTATCTCTCCATATATGAAAAAATGGCTTTTCCCATCAAGAGATTTCTTCAAGGCTAAGATGAAAGAACTTATGGAAACACACAGGCTTCCAGGTCCGGAAGAACAGGAAAACAGGAATACTTTAACAGATGAAGAAAAAAGAAGGCTTTTGGAAGATAATGACTTTATGGAAAAAATAAGAGATTTTAATGAAGAATATGGAGAAAATCTAGTCATCCAGCTTAAAGATTTTGAAACAGGTGAAGTTGTATTTAATATTTATATGAGGATAAATGAAAAAGAGATTATGTATTTCGAGTCAATGCCTCCTTCTGAAATTCCTGCTGAAGATGTTAAAATTGAGTTTGATGCAAACAAGCTATTTGATATAATTGAATACGAAGAATCTGGTAGGATTGAACTTGAAAGCCCTCCTTGGGATAAGCAGCCAAGAGTAGGCACTATTAAAAATATAAAAGATGGTGTACAGATGTTCTACATGTTCACCAGGTTTATGGGTTCAGGACAAGCAAATCCAGAATCTGCAGAAGATGACGCAAAATTCTTTGTAAGAAACTTCTTTACTGTTGTAATGGGAGATGAAGAGAACAGAGAAGATCAAGAAAATTTCCCAGAAGAAAAAGAGCAAAGTTAACACCATAAAAATTTCTCCGTAAACTTTATAAGCAAGTTCTAAACTCGTTGGGCTTCCTCATGGAAATATTAACAATAGCTTTAAGGATGTTTGTAACATTTTTATTCTCTTTACTTATAGGCATAGAAAGGCAAAGATCTCATAAACCTGTAGGATTTGGCACATTTATCTTTGTAGCTTTAGGTGCTTCTGCATTAGGGGTATTTGCAAACATTAATTATCCTGCAAATGAAGTAGCTTTATTAGCTTCAGTTGTAACAGGCATAGGTTTCTTAGGTGCAGGAGCTTTGATTAAAGGATCAGATAAGGTCTTTGGTTTCACAACAGCAGCAACAATCTGGCTTTTCGCTATTTTTGGCTTCATGATAGGCGTTGGCGATTATGTTTTAGGCTTAACAATTTACACATTAGTATGGGTTGTTCTAATTTCTGATAAGTACCTAGAAACAAAAGAAATAGGTTCTCACCAAAAAAAGTTAACATTAGTAACAAACAATATTATTGATGAAGAAAAAATAAACAAATTATTAGATTACACAAAAAGGCGCAAAGTTCTCAGTATAAGTATTAACAAAGAAATTAATGAAATGCAATTATCATATCTAGTTCAAGGCACTAAAGAGGATTTAAACAAAATGTTAATTGATCTTTTCAAGCAGAAATGGCTGAAATCATCAAAAATCGAATAGTCAGTTTTAAAAGTTTTTTGAAATACATTAAACGAAAATGAAAAGAATAAATTATGCAGCAGAGAACAATAAGAATTATGTATCGCACCATAATCGTAGGACGCCCTATTTACTGATATTAGCAACAGCTGCAAGTTTAACATTAGGAGCATTAGAGTCATTACCAAAACTTCTCAAAGGATACACAAAGCCAGAGATAGAAGAGTCTATTAAAGAAAAAAGAGGAAACTGGGCATGTCTTACCTATCCAGGAAGAGCATTCATATACACAATTTATAATATTCCCCAAGAAAGAAGAAACCTTGAAGAAAATTCATTATCTCAAATAATAGAAGAAACACCGATTAGATAATTATTTTTTATCTTCTTCTTTAAACTCTTCTAATAAATAATTGGGCAAAAATGTTTTCTTATGGTAATGATAAAACTCCATTATGTCAAAAGTTTCTATAAGTTCTCCAAATTCTTCTCTTAATTGCACAGTTAAAAATCTAATTCTACTTTTGTCAAAAGATTCGAGATCGAGTTCCATATCCCAATCCCCAACTGTCTTGTTTATTTGGATTATCTCAGGAGTTTTCATTATATGCTCCATAAGTTGATTTTCTCTTTCCTGGGATAAATTATGTAATTTTAAGAACAAGCGATTTTTATGAATGCCTAAAGAGGTGGTATCAATCAAATTCTTATACCCCTTAAGGATTTTTCTTTGTGATAATTTTTTAAGGATGCTATTCGCTGTTTTAATATTCATTCCTGTTTGTTGCGCTAATCTGGTAAGTCTTGTTTTTGGATTTAAAACAATATTGTGCAACACGGCAGTTTCATTTTTACTAAACTCTTCTATTCTCCTATCCCCACCAATAACTGTATCTTTCCCAAATTTCCCAGTTAAATCATTTACCAGAGAAGAATGTTTTAGCAAATAAATTCTAGGGTAGATATGGGTAACAACATTCAATAGTATCTTATAATTATTCAGTGTAGGAATTGAATTAGTAATCTTTCTTAGTTCTTTATTAAACCTGGATGCATTCGGGGCTTCCATTTCTATTACCAGGTCAAAAGCGCCGTCTAATTCATAAATGGAAACTATGTAAGAATGTTCTCTTAATTTTTGTAATATTTCATTTTTATTTTTCTCACTAACATATCCCCCTTTAAAATAAACTTTAAACAATAAAAGCCCAAAAAAAGAGTAGTCTATGACACTATACGGATTAAACACCGTTTTATCCTTTTCCAAGGTTTTTACATTATATTTCAGTCTTTGAGGGCTTTTTTTCAGTAAATTAGCCAATTCTCTTATTCTAACCCTAGCATTCTCAGAATAAAGGAACAATAACTCTTTGTTAGTCTTAGCCATAAACTTACTTTTTTTTACTTATTTATAAAATTTACTATATTTTAGGATAAAAATAAAAAAAATAATGGAGTAACATAAATATACCAGTACCATCCTTATAAGTACTATGATAAACAGTCAACAGTTCTTTGAGTGGATGATACAACATCATATAGAGACTAACTTGCCCAAGTGTTTGCCTTACTTAGAAGAGGGCAGAGTTCATCAAGATGGTTTTCCATTACGGGAGGGAGTTGACGAAAACAAGTCATACCCTGGAACATTAATCGTTGCAGATGGTAAGGGTTTAATCCAGAGACTAAAAGATAATCAAATGGCTTTTGGCATAGGAAAGAATCATGTGCCTGTAAGAAATGCAAATGATTTATCATCCTATCTCAATGCTATTGAAAATCCAGATGGAGGGCATGTATATGATAGTGTTAAAGGCTTAATGACTGGAGTTAAACATTTCAGAGATCCGGCAAATTTGCCTCAAGATTTTGACCCTTACG
>JACOZR010000007.1 GCA_016181245.1 Candidatus Woesearchaeota archaeon
GAATTAACAACAGCTGAATGTAATCAACAATATACTAGATGTAAGGTATTTGCAAATCCATCAAATGGACAACAATCATGCACTGACTTAACAACTACTCCCCCTATTTCACCATGTACGGGTCTTTCTCAACAAGGATGTGGAACTACAGGTGCAAGTAGTTGTTATTGGTTATCAGATGCCTGTAATGATAAAAAAGCAAATAGTGCAACTTGTGCTTCAGATAATGAATGTAGAAGTGATTATTGCGATGATACTCAAAAGAAATGTGCAGATGCACCAGGCTATGATATTGCAGTTCCGACTAACTTTAAAGTAGAATATAAAGATAATTCTGCAGTATTGACTTGGAATCCATCTTCTGTTAGAACTTTAACACCTAATGCAGGAGCAGCAGTAACTGATACAGATATGATTACTGGAAATGCTGGATTTATAGATTCTATTACAGGTTTCTTTAAAAAATTATTTGGAATTGGGGCTAGAGGAACTGTAATAAGAAGACAACAAACAGATATTGTTTATGATGTAAGAAGAGATGGAGAATTAGTAGCTCAGGATGTAATCTGTTTAACTGCTTGTCAATATATAGATAGATCTGCTGTTCAAGGTGAGAGCTATACTTATGTTATTGGTGCTAGATTTAGAGATCAACAACCAAGTGCATCTTTAAACCATGTTGCTCAAACAGTTATTACTATACCTGGAACGCAGATAGTTTGCGAATCTTTGAATACTGTTTCAAGTGTTTTAGATAGAGCTTCACAATGTGCAGATATTTCTGTTAGATGTGATTGGGATGCTGTAAACAATTCTTGTTTAACTAAAGTAGAAATCCCTGCCCCAACTCCTCCAGGAGGTACACAACCACCTGCAGTGCAACCGTTAACTTGCCTACCTAGAACGAGTGTAGCTACCTACAATAGTTTGGACTTTAATGTAGATAATGGTGTCGATATGGTAATTGGAGGTAGTGGTGTAGAGGGATTGTCAGGGCAAGATGGTATCTTATTCAAGAACCATTTTGATATTAACTCACAAAGCGCAAATTGGGATGCTAAATATGATTTGAATGGAGATTGTTATGTAAACTTTGATGATTTCTTCCTGCTAATAGATTTATTTGGACAACCTCCTGGAGCTACAGTATTACCAAAGGCTCCTGAAGTTTCATTTGAAGTTTTACAGGGTTATAACTCGGGCATACCTTTGAATTTTGATGCTTCTGCTTCAAAGGATGATGATGGAACTATAGTTTCTTATAAATGGAATTTTGGGGATAATAGCGCTGAGCAAACTATCAACATACCTCAGACATCCCATATTTATGCAACTTTTGGAAACTATGTTGCAGTTTTAACAATTACTGATGACGATGGATTAACTGCTACAGCTCAAAGAGATATTAGGATTAATAATTTAGGATCGCTCGTTGTTGTTCCATTAAATGTTGATTTTACTTACCGAAGTAATGCTATTGTTGGAGAAGAGATAACATTTACAGGAACTGCTGAAGATGTAGCAGTACCAATCCAAGATTTATCAACTGGAGTTACTTATGAATGGGAATTTGGAGACAATAGCGCAAAATTAAATGGTAATCCTGTAAGACACTTTTATGCCCAACCCGGAACTTATAATGTTAAAGCTACAGCAACAAAAGGAACTGATACTGGAGGTTTTACAAAAATTGTTATTGTTACTGCAGCACAAGAATCCGTTCAACTAGCTTTACCTTCAGATGTTAACTTAAGCTATGCCCCGATTGATAATAGAATATCTGTGAAATGGAAAGATGTAAGCAATGAAGTTACAGTTGCTAATGGGAGAGGTAGAAGTGAATTATCTTACATAATTAGCAGGGAAGCTGGTGATGTAAACTCGGAGGAATATGCTACAGTTCGAGCTGAAGATGTTTGCAATGATAATTTCTGTGCATATACTGATTCTGAAGCAACAAGAAGTGGAGTAAATTATGTTTATAGAGTTAAGGCGGCAAAAGGAGTGATTAGGAGTACTAGAACGCAAGGAGTTTCAATTAGTGTACCTTCTTCATGCGTTTCTGCAAATGGTGATGGATGTACTGTTTTACTACAAGGAGGAGAATCCGAGACAGCAGCAGGAAATAATTATTGCAACCTTGTTAATAGTGGTAAATGTGTAAAGTGTGATGCAGGATTTAGATGGGATTTGGCTTCCAATAATTGTTTGTTTGTTAACCCTAAAGCAAATGGAGAAAGCTGTAATTCTGGGAATGAATGTGCTTCTGGTGTGTGCACCTCTAATGTGTGTTCTGAGATAACTAGAACAGAATTAGCTAAATATGATTTGAATAATGATAACTGTGTGGATAGAGCAGACCATGATGTGTTAGCAACAGCTTTAGCTAATATTGCTACTATAAATCCGTTGACCTATGATTTGGATGGAAATGGTAAACTTGATTTAAGTGATGGAACAATTTTGGCAGACAAAGTTGGATTAGGAGATGCTTGTCCTATTACCAAGGCTGATTTTGATAATAACAGATGTGTCGATAATGCGGATAAAGTGATATTGCAAAATGAAATTGCTAAACCTGAAGCAAGTAGGAATGCTAAACGAGATTTGAATGCCGATACTAAAGTTGATACAAATGATTTAACTGCCTTCAGAAGTGAATTTAGAAAAGGGGGAGGATGTAATCCATTGTCTCGACCTGTGGGAGATTTAGATTGGAACTACTGCATTGATGAAAGAGATGAGGAAAGAATGCAAGAATTGAGAATAGCTGGTTCTCAAACAGCTGTTGCTCAAAATGATCTAAATGGTGATGATGAATTAGATAATGATGATGTTGAGATTATAAGAAGATCGTTTGGAGATGGAGATAATTGTCCAGCAGTTGTAATAAGATGGGGAGACTTTAATTCAGATAATAATGCTGAAATAGTATTTGGTTCAGATGTAGGAAGTTTGGTCGGAGCTGATGGTGTGTTATTCAGAAATCATATTAATACTAAAGAAGGAGATGCAATTTGGGATAAAAAGTTTGATTTGAATGGCGACAAAATTGTAAACTCACTGGATTATGATTTATTATTCAGGAATTTCGGAATAATTGAAGAAACAGTGAATTTCAATACAAGATCTGGAGGCATTGAGACGAACTTAATTGATTCAAAGATAAGATTAATTGTCAATCCAGAAGGAACTGAAATACAAACTAAACTTAATGGGAAATATGGCCTTTTTAGTCCTGTTAGCGATAAAATTGTAAGAGATAGAAAAGGATTGAATTTTGTTACTTTAAAAAGTGTTGCAGATTTAACTGACAAAATACAAAGCATATCAATTTCTATTACTTATAATGAATCAGAAGCACAGAGATTAGGAATCTCAGAATCAACCTTGAAAATGTATTATTATAATCCTAGTACAGATGGGTGGGAGTTAATTGATAATTCAATAGATACTGAAAATAATTTAGTTACAGGAGCGACTAATCATTTATCTGATTATGGATTGTTTGGAGAGAGTATAGTTACTGCTCCTCCTGGAGATAGTGGTGGGGATGGAGGAGGAAGTTCTGGTGGCAGTAGTGGGGGAAAGAAAAAATCTCAGCCAAGCTCTAGCTGTTCAACTGTTCTCATAGAAAATTTAGAAGGGGATTGTAAACGCGCATGCCAATCGAGCTTAGACATTTGGCAAAATAGTGGTTATAATGTTGTTGATAGTTGTAGTATAGGAGAACCTCAACAACCTGTTTCACCTTCAACTGGGGGAGAAGATTATCCAACAATCGAAGATTATGAAAGAGCAGGTATTAATAGAAATGATGCAGATTCTGATAATGATGGGATTTTAGATGACTTAGAATTGCAGTTCTTTGGAGATTTAACTCAAGGATTTGATGATGATTATGATGGAGATGGAATTGTTAATGGAAAAGAGATTAATGTTGATCAAACCAATCCAACTGATCCTAGTGATTTCCTTACAGAACAAGATGGAGGGAATACTGGCATTATAATTGGCGTAATTGTAATTATCATTGGCGCAGGGATAGGAACCTTCGTTTGGATGAGGAAAAAAGGTAAACTTGGAGTATCTGGAAAAGCAAGTTCTAGAATTTCTCCTAAATCTGCTAAAGTATCTTTAACTGATCAGGAAAAGAAAATTGTTACATACATAAAAGATGCAAGAACAGCAGGCATGAAAGATTCTGAAATCAAGTCTAATTTAGTGAAAGCTGGATGGAAAGGATCTCAAGTAGAGAATGCTTTTTCTTCTCTTAAATAAAGTCATAGTAATCGTTTAGCTATCTCTAAATATAAAAAGATGAAAATTAATTTTATATGGAATAAAAATGTCATTAATCATTTTTGGCTATTTTTTATGAAAGTCATGTTTATTGCCAATAAATCAAAAAACAGTTAAATGGATGCAAAAAATGGAAAATATTATAAGGAAGTTTACTTTTTAGTTATCATGGGGGTTTTAAACTGGTTAACAAAATCAAGAAAAGCAGAGCCTGGCGATGTAAATCCTGGAGTATGGGGGGGTGCAGTAGTAGCAACACTTATTTCTACAGTAATTATTGTACTATCTTCGATGTCTGGAGAAGTTAATGCATCAAATGTAAATGAAGTTGCTAGAAGAAATAACTTAACCCAAGAACAGGTACGTGCATTGGATAGGGCAGTAAGTTTAAATCTTTCTCAAAAGACAATAGAGCGTTCGATTCATGTGGCTGAAAGCTTAAAAGCTGATTTGGGGATAATCAAAAGAGATTTAGATTCTAGAAACTTGAGGGAAGCATTACATGGAGTTATAAATGCAAAATCTCTCGTGGAAGAATTACAAAAATTAGGAGTGTTTGAAACAAATGCAGCAAAGGCAGAATTAGACAGTTTAAGAGTAGAATTAGCGAGCAGAATTGGTCAAAAAAATTAAAGAATGAATCAATCGTAGATAAATGTGAATTCAACCAGAAAAAAGAAAAAAACAGAGATTATACACAGAGGTAGTAAATGTGGTTGATGAAGAACTTCTTTATTGGAAAGAAAATATAAAAGTGCACTATTTCTGTTTATTTTTTGAGTTTCCTTTCACGGTGTTACATCATAAAAAGTTTTAAATAGAAGGGACTTCTATTTTTACTGATGAAAAAGGGGCAAAGTGCAGGGAATATTGGGGTGCTGGTTTTTCTTATAGCTGCCTTTTTAGCTTTATTTATTTTGTTACTGCCTCAAGAAGACAGAGATGAGCTTTTGAGAACTAATAGTAGTGTAGACCCTGAGCGTACTTCAAGCAATGTAATCTTACTATCACAATCTCCTGGACTGTTGAATACTTTAACTGCTGATGAATCTTTACATAAAATTGATTCTATTAATTTGTTTTTAAGAGATGAACCTATTGTCTCTGATTTGGCTAGCAGGTTGACAGTTAAAGAGGGAGTTTTTAGTTCAGATGTAAGAAAACTTACATTTAAGATTGATGATACTGATAATTTAGAAAATGCATATCTTATTTTTTCTGTAGATTCTGGCGAAGGAAATTTAATTATAGGTTTAAATGATGCTGAAGTTTTTGCTGGGAAAGCAGAGGGATTGCAAACTGTTGTTTTGCCTAGAAATCTTTTACAGGAAATCAACTCTTTAGGCTTTGAAGCTTCTAACCCTGGAGTTAATTTATTTAAGAAAAATGAATACACCTTGAAAGATGTTAAAGTAAGGCAGAGTTTTGAAATTGTAAATACGAAAGAAAGAAGAACTTTTGTTTTGAGTGCTGCTGAAAAAGGAAATGGTAAACTTAGCTATTTCTTATTTTGCAATAATGCTGCTAAATCAAGTAGATTAAGAATATTTTTGAATAAAGAAGAAATTAGCAATGAGCTGATAACTTGTGGTTCTGCTGATAAAGAAGTAGACATTAATGCAGCAGATTTAGAAGATGGGACTAATGAACTTATCTTTGAAATTGACAGTGGAGATTATTTAATAAAGGACATTGAGCTAAGGGTCAAGACTTCTGATGGAGGAGCTGCTAAATATAAGTTTGCTGTTAGTAAATCTACTTTTGATAAAATAAACATTGATAACAGAAAAGTTCAATTAAAAGTTTTATTCGATGATAATGATAAAAAGAAATTTATTTATGAAATTAATAACAATGAATTTAGTGTTGATATAGAAGATGATGAGTTTATTGTTGATGATTTGGGCGAATTTATTGAAGAAGGCAATAATATGTTTACAATAACGCCGCAAAGCGAGTTTACCGTTGATAGACTAGACCTGATATTGAAATGAGAAGATGGCTAAAAATCAAAAGGATTATGATGATCCTTACTTAAGAGAATCTAAATATGAAAAGGCTAAGCGAGTTGGTGGCAGAATTATTGAAGGACCGAGAAGAGATGTTTCTGAAGTACTGAAATTACCTTTTTTGCCCCTTGCTGGCATATTTAAATGGATTCTTTTTGGTTTGGGTATTATTATTGGAATTTCAATTCTTGTTGTGGCTGTTGTATTTTCTTTTAATGTTTATAGGACTGGAGCTGGAGACAGTTTGTATGCTACTCTTTCAGATTCATTTAGTAAAGTTCCAGGAGTCTCTTATTTAATACCTAAGCTCAGAGAAGCAGGTACTGTCATTACTGATCCTTCACAGGCTATTGTTAAAACTTCAAATAGCCAGTGGAAATCTAGTGTTGATGCTACTGAGGTTGATAAGGAATTGGGTTTAAATTTTATAAGAAAACCTTATTCAACTTCAAATCTTTATTTTACAGACGAAAAGATTTTAACTGATGCAGACTTGGCTATAAAAATACCTAAAGAGGAAGAAGATGAGACTTCTATTGTTTCTTTTGGATGCTTGGGGGAAAGTAATGGCGAAGTTAAAGAAGGAACTGTTGTACCTTCCAAAAAAGAAGTTGTTAAAGGAGAACAAACATCTATACATTTAAGCTGCGAATTTCCTAAAAACACATTTATTGTCGATTCCAGCATTTTACAATCAGAAACTAAATTACAGCCATTAAAAGTAAAATTTGTTGTTGATTATGAGTTTAGCTCTTATGCTTTTTGGGAAGTTTATACTAAAGGATATGAAAATCTAAGAGAAGACAGACAGTTAGAGGAAGATCCCTTTAATGGTATTAAAAGTAAGTATATTGTAGACAGGAAAACTGGAAAAGTTGCTAGCCAACCTTCAAAAGCTCCTATGAGGATTGTTTTAGGAGGATTAGGACAGCCTTATAGTGATAGAAGTGAAAATGAGAATGGAAACTTTTTAGGATTTTCTTTTGAAGAATATGGCAAATATGCTCCTGCAAATAAAGGTGTTGTAAGAGAAATAAAAGATATAAGATTAAGGTTACCAAATAATTTTGTTTTGGATACTGAGCAGGGAGATTTTGTCGAAACTGAGACTCAAGAAGATAATAGAAAAGAATATGAAGTTAGGCCTGAAAAATTAACTGAATTAAATGCTAGATGCGAAAGACTAGGTGTTAAAGAAAAACTTACACAAGGATATTTAAGTGAAGATTGCTTCAAAGCTTTGATATTAGAGGACTTTTCTTTAAGAACTGCATTTAATGTTGATTATTTGGAAACTGAAGAGTTAACCGTTGATGAGATTACTGCGAAAGCAGAATATTTATATGAAACTTATGATACATTAGTCTTAAATTTGAGAAAACCACAGGGAGCTGCTGCATGAAAAAGATATTAATTGTTTTTTTGTTGATTTTTATAATTGGATGTGGGCAATCAGGGCAAGGAAGAGGTAAAATTACTGGTGAACCTGATGGATTAAAGATTAGCTTTTTGCCTTTACAACCTAGTCCCTCTATAAGAGAAAATCAGGATGTTAATGTTGGTCTAGAATTAATTAATAATGGGGTTTGTGCTATAAGCTCTGAAATTTGTGTTAGTGATACCTTGAGCAGTGTTTGGAGCGGAATAGAGGAACAATGTACCTCTTTAGAATTAAACGGAATTGAGCAGGTTGGAGAAAGTATTACTAGAGATACTATTACAAAACAATTTAGCTTTCCATCCTATAAAAGCCTAGATAGGGATTTATCTACTTCAGTTATTGCAAAATCAAGTTATAATTGCGATATTACTGCTGGACCGCAACTTTGTGTTAAGAATTTAATCGGGCAAAAAGAAAAGGAATGCCCTTCTTTTGAAAAGATTACGGGAGATAAATTAAGAGCGACTATTGCTCCCATTACACTTGCAGGTGTTGATAAACAATTAGTTCCTGAGCAGGGTGGTATAAAGCTTGTTACTGTTATAACTATGAAAAAAATGAAGACTGGAGAAATAAAAGGGGAACTTGATGAAACTACAATTAACAAAAAAGGAGCTGCTTCTGCCTTGAGGTATGTTCCTCTAAGAGTTGAAGTAGAGTATAAGGGATATGGAAGTTTAGAATGCAGAGAACTGGAGAATGGAGTATTCTTATGGAGAAAGGACAAAGATCAGGAAATCCTTAATTGTGAAATATTTTTAGGTAATATTGATTATGTCGAGAATCCTTTAGACATTAAAATTGGATATGAGTATGAGATTTCTCAGATTTTGCCTGTGCAAATTTTAGATGTAGACAAACAGAGATAATTTTATAAATGAGTGAATCTCTTTAAATACTAGGTGTTACAATGAAAAAATATTATATTCTTATTATAATCTCTTTATTTCTAATTGTTGGTTGTAATAAGCAAGATACTGGTAAAGTTGGAACTTTTTTTGGGGGTGTTGATGGTGTTTCTGTGGAATTTGAGCAGTTAGCCCCTCCAAGCAAGTTTGAACAAGATGATTCTGTGTCTATAAGGACTGTTTTAAAAAATAAAGGCGAATTTGACTTGCAAAGCGGAAAGGCAAAAGCCAGAATTTTTGGTATTAATTTGAATACTTTTGGATTAACTGATCAGTATAAAGGGACTGCAGGACCATTAAGGGGGAGAGGAGAGTTTTCTGAGCAAGGAGGAGAACAAGTAGTTGACTTCGGAAATGCTCGTTACAATCAGCCTATAATTAATTCACAAGATTTTACAATAAGAGCTAAGGTTTGTTATCCTTATCAAACCAAAGGTTTAGTTAATGTTTGTATAACTCCTTTAATTGCAAAAGAAAGTGAGAATTCTATTTGCAGTATAGAAGAACAAAAGATTAAGAAAGGAGATGTTTCTAGTGGGCCTGTTCAAATAACTTCTGTTACTGAAGAAATAAGAGGAAGCGATCAAGTAAGATTTAATATTGAAATACAGAATAAAGGAAAAGGAGAAGTATTCATGCCTGAAATTGAATGTGAGAAGCTTGAAGAAGCTGCCGCTAGAATTTCTAATAAGGATAAAGTTGAGGTACAAATATTAAATCCTGCAGATGTTCAATGCGATTTCAGGACTTCTGATTTAACAAATAAAGGTGTTGTTGAGTTAGTTAATGGAAAACAAGTTGTTAGCTGCTTTACTACTGCTCGTGATAGTTATGAAGACAAATTGAATATTCGTTTGAATTATGTTTATATTGATGAAACCAGTGTTCCTGTGACTATCTTTGAGGCTACAACTAAATAATCTTATTTTTTTGCTACATTTTCCCAAAGATATTTGTGATATTCTTTGTAATTTTCTGCTAGTTCTTTACTTTCTATTACAAAAGCAAATAAATTTTCTCCAAACAAAAAGTTAACCACCTTATTACCATAAATTGCTATTACTGTTGGATTTCCTGAAAACTCCGAAGGAAGAAATCTTCTATCATGCCATATATTTTTGTCTGCCACATTTCTTTTTTCATACCTAAATAAGTGGTAACTCTTTACTTTATTTTTTTTCCTTCTTTTGTCCCAGTCTTTAAAAAATGCTGGAAATTTATCTGGTACATACATGCCTGAACCTATCCAAAATATGGCTTTGTAATGCAACATATCATCCCAAACTGCCTTAATTCCTTCTTTATCCTTAAAAGTCATTGCTTGAAATTCTTGTTTCTTAGACTCGCAAATTTTTTGCATATCTGGAACCAATTTTTTTATTTCTTCTTTAATATCTTCTAAATTTGTTTTCTTTTCTTCTATATAGCTAAGAATTTTATCTGGATTTGAAATCCTAAAAACACGTTTACCATCCGACTCTATATACGCAACTAATCCCCTTTCTATTAATTTATTTAAGATATCATAAATATTCCTCCTATCAATACCTATTTGTTCATGAATATTATTAATAGGAGTTTCTCCAATTTTCAATAAAGCATTATAGACCTTTACTTCTCCTTCTGACAACCCTATTTTTCTTAATATTTCTAAATTCATAATTTTCTAAAGATTTAATACTATATAAATATGGTGGCATGGCATTACCATAAAAGCTTATATACCTCCATGAGTAGTTATTACTAATAAGTTATCAAATAATTTAGGAGGAAATCAAAATGGCAGAAAAACTAAATACACCTTATGGATTTACTGTAATAGACTCTTGTGAACGCCTTAGATCCTCATTAAGAGGGGCTATGCTTCTTGAAAGAATGGCACTTGAAGGTTCTAAGAAAAGTATTCGGGAATTGATAAATAGTTCAATGCCTGATGTTTTGAGATATATGTGTAGAAGAGGTGATAGTAAAAGAACAATGAAATACTATCAACACAAACTTGATGAGATAGAAGGAAGAGAAGGGGAACTTGAAACAACATATTTGTTACCAGCATAATTAGTTAATAAATAGAAATTTTTGGACTATTATGGGACTATTGGTACGATTTAACCAATGTAGAAATTATAAGATTTAACTGTGGAGGCAGAAGAAAATGAAACCTAAAAAGTTATTATTAGTACAAAGTCAAGATGATGACCAAAGGAGAAATTCTCCTTATTTTGAAGATGTAGCCAAAGCTCTAGATACAGAACTTTTACCTCTACCTCTTCCTAAAAATCATATTGGCGGATTAGATATTTCATATTATGGGAATAGTAGGTTAATAATTGTGGATGGGCATTCTTTTGAAAGATCACGAGCCGAGAATTCTCTTTTTTACAAATTAATGACACATCCTTTAGCTTTACTAGAGTATAGTAAACATGAACAAGAAGAAATATTTAATGAAAGTAGAAGCTCATCTTATCCTTACCACTCCAAACGCTATAAAAGTTTAAATGATGTAACTATGCCTGAAGTAATTGAAGGGAATCCTAGAACTTTGAAGTACGGTATGAGGTATTTTAATTATATTCCCCCTGCAACATTTAAATCAGGCGAATTCCTTGCATTGCCAGAATTTCAAAATCTTCCAGAGGTTGTTATTCCAAAAGAAGCAGCTGAACTTAAAGAGAATATCGGATCTCATCATCCTATGCTGTACTATCTAATTAATGAACCATCTCTTGAGTTAACTAAAGACATAATGCGTATTGGTTATGATTCGGTAGAAGGTAAACTTAGTGATGATGGTGTTCCTAGTGAGAAACCTGAAGACTTTGTTGATTATTTTTTGAGAATTGAAAATGGAAAGAGATTGTATCAAAAGGGATTGAATGCTATGAAAGAAAGAAATTTACAAAAATAAAACTTTTATTATGGATTAATTGAAGTGTTTACTTTAATATATATTTTCTATTCACTAGCCAACTGGACAACCCCACGCGCCAGCTTTATAAATGAATTTGCTTTTTCTTTATCTAATGAATGAGTGTGAGAATAAGGGTATTGTTAGACTGGAAGATTTGTCTGAGGTGTATACTAAATGAATCTAATCAGTGATCTTCAAATTCATTCTTCTTATTCACGAGCTACTAGCAAGAATATAACTTTTCAAAATTTGGAGAAATATGCCAAAATTAAAGGATTAGACTTACTTGGCACTGGAGATTTTCAGCATCCTAAACAATTCGAAATGATTAACAAAGAATTGGAAGAAGATGAGAATGGCATTTTATGGAGTAAGACTAAATTTCCTTTTTTATGGCAAACAGAAATAAGTTTAATTTATACTCAAAATGGAAAGGGACAAAGAATACATCATTTGATTTTTTCTCCTAGTAAAGATGTGGCTAAACAAATTATTGGTGCATTGGGGAAAAAAGGAAGATTAGATTATGATGGAAGACCAATATTTGGGTTTAATAGCATTGAATTAGTGGATATGATGAGGGGTATTAGTGAGGATATAGAAATAATTCCTGCGCACGTATGGACAAGTCACTTTAGTTTAATGGGAGAGTATAACCAACTTACTAAGGTTGAGGATTGTTTTCAGGATAATACAAAATATATTCATGCGCTGGAAACTGGGATGTCGAGCAATCCCGCTGATAACTGGAGAATCAACTCTTTAGATAAATTTCAATTAGTAAGCTTTAGTGATGCCCATTGCGTTCATCCTGAAACTTTTATAACTTTGGAAGATGGTTATGTTTTGCCTATAGATAAAATCGCTAATGAGTTAGTTGTGTCTCATGCGGATTTTAAAGATATGTCTTATAAAAACGGAATTAAAATTCAAAACTCTAAGATATTTTCTCCATCTACATTAAAATATATTAAGTATGATGGAGGAGAAATCAAAGTTTCTGAAAATCATAGATTTTATGCTTTTGAAAATGAGAACATTAAGGAAAAATATGCATCAGAATTAAAATCTGGTGATTTTTTGGTGAGAATAGCGAGAATTGATCATACAGATAAAGGTTCTATTGAATTAAAAAGACCAAAGTTTGATACCTATTTTAAATTGAATGATCGGGGAACAGAATTTCTTAAAAAACAAAGAATAAAAAATGGGTATTTTCAAAAGGAATTGGCAGACTTGATTGGACTACACGTTGATCATTATTGGAAAATAGAAAAAGGGCTTGTAAAAATCAATAAAAGATTTCTAATAAATTTATCTAATATCTTAGATTTTAATTATAAAGACTTTATTAAAGAATCTATAGTTGAAAAATATCCTAACTTTTCTTTTCCTAAAGAATCTTCTGTGGAGCTTTTAGAATTATTAGGTTATACTATTGGGGATGGATGTTTTACAAAAATAAATAGGGGAGAATGTATATTGCTTACAGATAAAAATGAAAAAATTCTTAAATATTATCAGGCTATTGTGAGAAAGTTATTTTTATGCAACTCAAGATTACATAAATGTACTACAAAAGGTTCTTATGAATTGGTTTTACCTTCTTTGGTTTCAAAATTTATAAAGATAAATTTTTCAGAACTATCTAGAAAGAGTCAATATAGGAATGTCCCTAGGAGGTTTTATTCATTGCCCTTAGAACAAATCTCAGCCTTTTTGAGGGGATTTTTTGATGCGGAAGGATGTATGGGCCACCATGGAGCCGATGCTTGTTCTGCAAATAAGTTATTGATATATCAAATTGACTCTTTGTTGAAAAAATATGGCATCTTTACTTCGTTCCATCTTAATCAGTTAAATAAAGAAAAGAAAAAATTTAGACATAGATTGTATATTTATGGTGAAAACTTAAAGATTTTTTATGAAAATATCAATTTTAATCATGAAGCAAAAAAATTTAAATTAGAGTCATATATTTCTAAATTAACAATTCATAGAAAATCTAAAATAAAACGACTAGGAGATTTTATTCTTTGTAAGGTTAAGTTTGTTGGTGATATAAATTCTGATACTGATTATTTGTATGATATTTCCGTTCCTGTGGCACAGAATTATTTTGCTAATCAGATTGTAGTTCATAATTCTCATTGGCCATGGCGTTTAGGTAGGGAGGCTACGATTTTTGACTTTAAAGAATTGACTTACAATAACTTTTTAAAAGCTATTAGAACTGGAAGTGGATTTAAAAGTACAATAGAAACACCTACTCTTTATGGCAAATATCACTATACGGGGCATAGAAATTGCGATGTTGTTTTTTCTCCAGATGAATCTAGGAAATTAAATAAAGTTTGCCCCAAATGTCATGAAAAATTAACAATTGGTGTTGCTGATAGGATAGAAAAACTAGCTGATAGACCCGAAGGCTATAAAAGGGGAAATTCTAAACCTTTTGTTTCCTTAATTCCTTTGCATGAATTGATAAGCTCTGTTTATGACATTAAACAATTAGAATCTAAAAAAGTCTGGGAAATTTATAATCTTTTGATTAAAAATTTTAATAATGAATTCAATGTTTTATTGAATGTTAAAGAGGATGAATTAAAAAAAATTATTAATGAAAAATTAGCTAAAGTTATTTTGATGAATCGGGAAGGAAAATTGAGATTGAAGGCAGGCTTTGATGGTGTTTATGGTTCTATTCTTTTAGATGAAGAATACAAAATAAAAATGCAGAAAAGCTTAGGAGAGTTTTAGTTTTTGGGTGGTTTTATATACTTATTTGCTGTTAATAATTTTATGTCTATTATTAAAGTTCCATTCAAAGCTTCTTTAATGAGATTGGAGGAAAGATATTGGCATCATTCTACAACATTTGTAATTGGTGTAGAACCAGAACATTTACAATCAAGAGGTCTACCTTCAAATAATTCTATATATAGGCCTATATCTCAACTTGAAATTCATGTAGGGCAACCCAATGAGCAGAATGAATATCTTAACAGTCTGATAGATGCAGTAAGAGCAGAAGAAAAAGTTGAATTTGATGGAACATACCTTTATGGTACGCGCCCATTTTTTGTATTGATTATTGGTTCTTTTAACTTACTTTTTGAAGGATTTAATTATCAAAGGGCAATGTCTTCAATTGAGGAGATGATACCGAAAGGACTAGAAGGGGGATTAATCATAAAAGGATGCACCTATTGTATTGATTATAGACTTCCTACTCATCATTTTACAATAGGTCCTGAGAGTTCTTCTGAAAGAAAAAGGGCATAAATATTTCTTTCAAAATTTTGATAAATATCAATATCTAAATTTTAGAATAAAAGAAAATAATTTTAACCAATATAACTTACTTTATCTTGTTGGACAGACATAGCTTTTGTTAATTTGCTTAATGTTTTTGAAGAGATATCCATTTCTTTTTCTATACTCTCTATTTCTTTATCTAAGCTTTTAATGTTTAAATCTAACTCTAGAGAGTCTTTTAATACTGCAAGAAGTTCTCTAGCTCCTCTTATGCCTATATAAGTTGGATGACCGAATGTTTGAGCTAGCAATATCATGCCGGGAATTTTTCTTTTAGAAGCTAAGCCTATTAATAAACCAGAAACTCCAATAATCGGGCCTACAACTCCAAAGATATTTGAATTAACATTTTTTGTTTTATATTTTTTTATAATTGCTTTTTCGTTTGCGGTACAATATACTAATGGTTGCTTTGGTATTTTTGGCAAACCAATGCCTCCAAGTGTGATTATTTCTTTTCCGTTGTGCTTTTGAAATATATCTAGTATTATTTCACAAAATGCATGGCAAGATTTTTCATCCAAAGGCTGAATGTCCCCTGATACAAAAAGAAAATCTCCCTTTTTACCTTTTTTATAATAAACATCTATTTTTGGCAAATCTATAAGATTTTCTTCATTAACAAATACTGAATGAGGAAAATTAGATGAATGAATTTCAAGCATCTTTTTTGCATCTATCTCGTCTATAATAAAATCTATTGCTATTTTACCTACGTTTCCTATTCCCGGTAAACCTTCTATTAGGATAGGATTTTTTAGCTTAGGCTTTTCAATTTCTTTTATTTCAAATTCCATGTTTCTTCTTGTATTTTAATCTCCACCTCCCATATGGGTCTTCAGGAGAATATTTTGCTGGTTTTGTTGATAGTGTTTGAGATGAACAAATATCACATGTTTTCTTTAATGTGTACTTTGAACATTTATTACACTTTAGTATTTCTATTTTACTCATTTCCTTTTAAAATCTACCTTTACATTAAGTTCTTTTGCAAGCTTTGTTGTTGAATCTGTTATTTTTTTTAACACTAATTCTGCTTCTTTGTAATCTGGAGCATTTATAATCAATTTGTAATTTGGAGCTCCAAGATAGGATAATGATGCTTGGTAATTAGCTATATGTTTTAATGTTTTTTTAATGTCTTCTATACCATTACCAGAAAAACTTTGTAGCTTTACAATTGAAGATACTGAAACAGAGGGTATTTGGATTTTATCTTTTATTTTCTCGGTTAATACTTTTTCTATTTTCAATGGAATTTTTAAGTCTTTTAAGTTTACTTCGTCTCTAACAACTTCATAGAAACAGGGAGTTAATGCACCATATTTTTCTATTATTAAATTTCCAGCTTGTTTGTAAATTTCCTCTAAACTTATCTTTAGTTCTTTTGCTGCATTTTCTAAAATTTTTTCTGCTTTTTGTTCTTGCTTGTATTCTGTAACTTTCTTTATTCTTTGAGATTGGTTAACTCTTCTTAATGATAAATCAACATGGCCTTTTTCTTTGTATATGTTTAAGGCTTTACACACAATTTGCTTTCCTTCTCTTACATGATCCCTTAAGTTTCTTATTCTACCAGGAGCAATCTCAGATATATGAATCATACCTTCCATTTTGTACTCTTCAATATCAACGAAAATAGAATGAGGTAGAATTTTCTTTACTGTACACATGACGAGTTCGCCAACTTCTGGCAGGCCTTGTTTTTTATATAGCATCTTTATTCAAGTACCTCGAGAATTTGTGCTTTAATTTTTGTCTTTCCTCCGCTTGGAGAAGCCATAATATTACTGCATACGAGGCATTTAATCTCTGAGGCTGATTTACCAAATATGATTTGCTCGTTCTTGCATTTTACGCATCTTACTTTTATGAATTTACTTGTTGGTTCTTTAATCATTTTTCCTGCTCTATTACTAGTTTTTTTGTTCTAAATCCTTTATTCTGGACTGTTGTTTTTTTACAAACTTGGCATGTAAATTTGATATTTGTTTTCTTTGATACTTTTGCACCGGTTCTCTTGAATTGAGATATTGGTGGTTTTGAGCCCCATTTTCCTTTATTGCCTGCACCTTGGCCTCTCCCTCTTTTTCTGGCCCTTTTAATTGAACCATGTTTTAGGGCACCTCTTTCTCTACCTTTTACTTCTGAAACCTTGTGTTCTGAGTAGTTCTTACAGTATTTACAATATTTTCTTGTAGTTCTTGGGAATTTCATATTTCTTCTGCTCTTTTATTCGTTATTAATAGTTCTGCTATTTTCGAAGGCAAATTTGCTACACATTCTTCTTCAAAAGGTCCATAGACTTTTTGATCATTGCCGATGAATTGCGGTACTGGATTGGTGAATCGGACGGTTTTTAAATTTTCCTCTTCTTTTGTTTCTACCTGTTTATTGCTTAAAACAGGCTGTTTTCTGTCTAATACCTTAGTTAGGATGTTTTCTCTGTAGAATAAAAGGTTGGAAGTTATTGCATTGTACATTTCCTGCTCTTCTTTTAGCATATAAGAATCGTTTAATGAGCCTGTTTTTGAGGCTATTAATGCTAATTTAACTATCTTGTTTTCTCTTCTTTCATAGAGCTCTTTTAACATCTTTTTTATGTTTTCTAACTGTTTTGCAGTCTTTTCCACTTCTTTTTCCGCGAAAATTGAGTTTTGCTGCTTTTGTGATTCTAAAATAGCTGTTTTCTCACTTAAATAAGAAATAACCTCTGTTAGAAAGGTGTCTGGTATCTTTTGCAGTTCTGGGTAGATTTTCTCCTTTCTTAGCAGATCATAGACCCCTTCATAAGTTATTATATTACTCATACTCTTTTTTTGATTGTTTTGTCTTTTATTCTTTTCGCAAGTTTTTAATGCTCTTTATGATTGTTATTTTTATGTATAAACTTAAACAAATTCCTGAAGACTTTATTGTAGAAGAGAATATACGCTTGGATTTAACAGATAAAGGAGATTATAGCTATTTTTCGATTGAAAAGAAGAACTGGAATACCAAAGATATTGTAAAGATTATAGCTAAAAGGTTGAACATACGGGAGAGAAGGATCAATATAGCAGGTATTAAAGATAAGATTGCTATAACCAAACAGTATATTTCTGTTTTTGGAATTAATCCTCAAAACTTAGCTAGAATTAAGATTAAAGATGTTAAGATTGAATTTATTGGATATGGAAATGAGAGAATTAAATTAGGGCAAACTAATGGGAATAAGTTTGTTATTGTTGTTAGGAATTTAGATTCCAAAGGCAAAGAGATTAAGTTTATTGAAAACTATTTTGATGATCAAAGATTTGGAGGAAGAAATCATTTATTGGGTGAAGCTTTGGTTAAAAAAGAATTTCGGAAATTCTGTTATATGCTTAGATTAAAATGGGAAGAAAATGACTACATTGGCGCGATTAGAAAGCTGAAGAAAGGTTTATTGACATTTTATATTAATTCTTATCAAAGTCTTTTATGGAATAAAGCTGTTTCTTTTTATGTTAATGAGGAGTATATTGGCTGCTTTTATGTTGATTACTCTGCTGGTAGATTTGTTTTTTGTTCTGGCAAAGTTGATAACATTAAAGTCCCGGTTTTAGGTTTTGGAACTGAGTTTAAAGATAAAAAAATTTCTAAAATTTACAATGAAATTTTAAAAGAAGAAAAAATAAAACTAGAAGACTTTATTTTTAAAGAAATACCAGAGCTTGTTAGTGAGGGCGTTGATAGAGATTTGATTGTTCCTATTAAAGATTTAAAAGTTAAATATCTTGATGATGAAAGGAATAAAGGTAAGAAAAAAGCTGTATTAAGATTTAGCTTGCCTCCTGGAAGCTATGGGACTATTGTTGTGAAGAAAATGTTTAACTAGATTTCTACTAAGAAAGTTATTAATTCTTCCGTCTATCATTAAATGAAAACTAAATCCAAGCATTCCAAAAATTGGAAGTATTGCCATTTTAATTGGCTCCTGCCATAAAATTGCGCCTACAATAAATAAGAATACCCCCCAAATAAAAACAGTTTTATAATTATGAAAAGATTTTCCTTTTTTTGTGTAGAGTGGCTTCTTCCTTCCGTCTAAAATGTAATACATTATTACTGGGGCAAAAAATAATAATGCATATTTTTCATACCATTTAGATTCAGCATTCTTTGTTTCTTTTATTAGAAAATCGGTATCTGGCAGGAAATTACTGTACAAGAATACTATTAAAGCGATTACAAGAGACCCTAAAACATTCATTTTAAATAAAAATATTCCTGCCAAGATATACGCTATAGCTATTGGCAAAACTATTCTTTTAAATGCCCATCTTAAAAATCCAAAATGCTCCTTAATTTCATCTTCTATCTTTTGAAAATTAACGTAAGAAGGTATTTTCTTTGATATAAGTTCATCCCAGTAGATACTTAATTTTTTCTTAGTATTCTCCATAAATCTGGTAAATACCAATCATTAATAAAATTTGTGATTATTTGTATCTGTTTAGTTGCTAAGGCAAATGCTTAGTAGCTAAACGGATACTAAAAAACAAAATGTTTAAATATAAGTACCACTTTCATAATTATTATGGGAAAAAATACCATAAAACTAACAATGAATGAGAAAAAGTTCCTTAATGCGGTATTGAAACATGGTAATGTAACAGACACGGTAATTTGTAAAGAAACTGGTTTGAGTAAATCCAGTTGTTCAAGGATAAGGAGAAAATTAGAAGGGACTTTAATCTCTGAATATATCCCAATAATTAATTTAAATAAAGTAGGGATAGATGTTTTTTTAGTTTTAACTTTTCAATGGACTGCTTTTGATAACGAGCAATTAACAAAAAAAACTTTTTCTGATTTTAAAAGAGACCCGAATGTAATATTTTTAGCTAGTGGAGAAGGATCAACTTCAGGTACAGTTATGTTTATTGCTTTTGAGGATTTAGAAGGTTATCATTCATATCTTAAAGAATTTAGAAAAAAATATGGAAAATATGCTCATCAAATTAATACTCTTTTACTCCCTTCAAAGGATGTCATTAAAAATGATTTCACGGAAGTAATTAGAGAAGTAATTGGAGGTAAACAAAAATGAATAAAAATCTATCAAAGTGTTTGGTAATTTTCTTAGCTATGTTTTTAGTTGTTATTGGACAAGTTCAAGCTCTAGCTGAATTTGATGCTAATGCACAACAACCAAGTAAATTTCAATGGGGAGAAACTAAACAGATTAGTATAAATATACAGTGTGATAATAGTGCACAATCCTGTAGATGTAAAGCTTATTGGGATAATGCATGGTCATCTGAGTTTCTTATTAATCCACAAAGTAGTACTACTCGATACGCCTCTGTAACAGCGCCTTCTTCTAGTCAAGGAAGCGCATCTTACAATTATAAGGTGGGTTGTAATGAATATTGGGATTCAACTTATGTTTACGGTAAATTACCCCACTGATGCTCAATGGGCACAATACCAGGCAGAGTTACAAGCAAAGGCCCAAGCAGAATCGGCTAAAAATGGTGCAAGCAGTGCAATAAGTGGTGCTAATTCTGCAATCAATAGTGCTCAAAGTAGAATTAATGAAGCCTCTGGAATAGGTGCTGATATTAGTTCAGCAACCCAGTATGTTAATTCTGCCCAATCTGATTATTCAAGTGCCAATACTTTATTATCTTCAGGAAATAGTGCCTTTAGTTCTGGAGATTATTCAAGTGCGACTTCTTATTATCAACAAGCACAATCAAAAGCAAGTTCTGCTCAATCAAGTGCTTCACAAGCAAAGAGCCAAGTTGATTCAATTATAGAGGAATATAACAGAAAGAAAACAGAAGCTCAAAATAAAGTATCTGATTCTAATTCCGCAATTGATACAGCAAAACAAAGAATAGATGCTGGAGACAAAGTAATAGGAGATGCTACTATAATAGGATTAGATACAGCGCAAGCAAAGGCTGACATCGCTACTGCTAGATCTAAAATTGATACGGCAGAAGATTATTATAAAGAAGCTTCTAACTTATTTTCTACAGGTAATTTTGAGGGTGCCAAAAGTAAAGCACAATCTGCAATTGATTTATCTAATCAAGCAGAAAATTTAGCAACAATTGCTTATAATACCCTAAATGAAAGGCTAACTGTTGCTGGGGAATCTTCTAAAGCAATCCTTAATGCTAATTCTGAAATCAGTCAAATGAATGAAATATTAACAAAAATGGATTATATTGTGAGAAGCACTGAAAAATGGGGAGTGGATTTAACAGAAACAAAATCTGTTGTTACTACCTCTAAAACAAATGTTGATAATGCAGAAGATTTATTATCTCAATCAAAGAATAGGCAATCCTCTGGTTCTTTTAATGATGCTGTAAACTTTGCAAATCAAGCTATGGACAAAGCTGCAAGTTCAAGGAATAGATTAGATACTATGACAAACACAATTTCTTTAAGTACACAAGATGCATTAGAAAAAGCTTATTTAGGTTTACAAGTAAAAATACAGGAAGCAGAATCAGAGGTTAAGTCTGCACAAGAAACATATGGAGCAACACCAAACCTAATAGTTGATGCTCAAAACGATCTTTCAGAAGCTAAAAAATCTCTAACAGAATCACAAAAACAAATTGAAAGTGTTAAAACTGCTTCTGGATTAATACCATTATTAGAAAAAGCTGATACAGCATTTAAGTTACTAGATACTACTGAAGAAAAAATTACAAGTGCAATAGCTAATGCTAAGAGTGCAAAACTAGGTCTAACTAAAAAGATAGCAATTGGTGCAGCTATTGCTACAGCTGCAGGCGGTGGAGGATTCTTGTATTATAGAAGCAGAAAAAAGAAAAAACAAAAACATGAAAAATCTGAGGAGCATAAAGAAGCGAAGAAAGAAGAGGTAAAAGAAAGTAAAGAAGAGGGAGCTAAAGAAAAAATAGGAGAAAGAAATGAAACTAAAGAAAAAGAACTTAAAAAAGAAAAAATCGACAAAAAAGAAGAACCTCTAAAAAATTGCCCTAAGTGTAATGCCAAACTTAAGAAAGGTCAGAAATTTTGTAATGAATGTGGAGAAAAACTAGTTAAAGGCTACGAATAAAATGTTATACCTAACTTTAATCACATTTGGAGTATTTGTGTTATTTTGGTTAGGTGACTTATACCTTACCTTAAAAACAGTAAAACATTTAGGGAGGCATATAGAAATAAACCCCATTATCAAATTTGTTTTAAAGGGGAGAAGAAAATTAATCTATTTATTTAAGCCTATTGAATTGATAGCGTTCTTATACTTAATTTGGTTTTTAAATAAGTTTGAAGGAGTAATTCCTTTCTATATTTTATTGATGTTTATTTTATTCTACGCCTTATTAGTTGTTAATAATGCTCATGTTTTTTATAAAGTAACGAGAAAAGAAAGTGGTGCCTTTAAAGTTGTCTTTATCGGACTAACAATAGCAATGTTATTTTTTATTTACCTCAATTATTTATTATATTTAGACCTTGGAATATCTTATAATGCTTTATCTAGATCAAATGATAGGTATAATGAATTATTTTGGCAATGTAAGGAAAGAAATAATTCTATTAATGCGCCAGAACCACAAGATCTCAAAACAGCATTTCCTGAGCTTGATTTACCAATAAGAAGGAGTGGTTTAGAATGAATAAATATATTGTACTCTCAATACTAATTTTAATTGTCTTCCTAGCAGGATGTAATCATAATCCTGTTAATCCTCCTGATGATTCTTATAAGCCTTCTATGGAATTAACACTTAATAAGGATTTAATAAATGTAAGAAGTGATACAACATCAGAAACTATTATTATAACCTTGATAAAAAAAGACTCTAAAAAAGTACAATCCTCTTTTATTATAGAATTAATATCCCCTGAAAAAGAATTTATTTATTTTGTTGACGATGCAAATAAACCAATAGATAAAATTAATACTACTCTATTTGAACATGTAGAGGATAGGCAGTTATATGACTTTAAAGTATATGCAAAAAAAGACCCACAAAAAGATTCAGTGGAATATACACTAAATTTCAAACTGTTATATAATGGAGAAGGAATAGGTACTATGCCTAATTTAAAAGCGAGGGTTATATAAGATGAAAATATACTTAATAGGATTATTAGCAATTTTATTGTTATCCTCTGTAACTTCAGCCACAACAAATTTAGATTTTAGATTGGATGTTGAAGAAAAAGGATTTTACCCAAATGAAAAGATACCTCTTAATGTTACTATAATTAATCGAGATGCAACATTTGCAGCTAGAGATGCTGAATTAACTGTAAACATAGGAGATAGGTTTTATACTTTTGATTTAGGAAACCTTAAACCAGGTGAAATGTTTCAAAAAGAGATAACACTACCAGAATTTTCCACTGGGACACACGGTATAAAGGGGGAGATTAATTATACTGGAATTTTAGATGAAAGATTTGTTGAAATGAGTTATGGTTCATTTGAAGTTTTATTTCCACCAATCGAAAGATACCCCAGAAATGTTTATGTTTCTGCTTATGATTTACCCGAAAAAATAATTAGCGGCAAAGAATATGATGTTAGTATAACCATAACTAATGATTGGGAAGTAAGTGCTGATTTATTAATAGAATTTGGTTCTATTGATGAATTCTTTGAAGAAAAAACTAAATTAGAACCTGGTGAAAGTGCCACAGTAAAAATGGAAGTTAAATTTGATAATCCAGGAGTTTCTCTTATAGAAGCAAGAGCTTATGCATTAATTAATGGAGAAAAATACTTGCTTAATTACAGGGGAAAGAAAACTTATGTCCAAGGAGAAAGAGAAGCTAAGCTTATTTTTGATAGAATTGAATTAATTAATGAAGGGGATAATAAAATAAATCAAGAAGATAGTGTTAAATATAAGGTTTTTATTAAAAATGATGGGGATACAGCAACGGATGTAAAAGGAGAGTTATCTTCAAATATACAAAAAATAAATATTTCAGATTCAAGTGTTTCTTATGTAACAATAGCAAATAAAGATAGTTTTGCACCTTCTGAAGATGTATTTGAGATGGAGACTAAAGGAATAGAAACGGGTGATTATGAACTAAATTTAAAGTTAAGTTATATTGATTCTGAAAACAGAGAAAAAGAAATTAAAGTGCCAATTAGTGTAAATGAGGGTGGGGATATTTGTACAAAAAATACAGATTGTTTAGATACTCAAACATGTGAAAACAGTCAATGCAAGGAGATTAAATGTGTTGATGGATTTATTAAAAATAGAGAATGTATAAAATATGAATGTGCAAGAGATTCTCAATGTTCAGATATCCAAATTTGTAATTTACAAATACATAAATGTATTGAAAAAAGTGGATGTATAAAAATATTAGATAATGGAGATAGTAGCACAAAGGCAGACATAGCTTTTGTAGGAGATGGTTATATTGATTTAAATAACCTAAAGGAAGATGTATTAAAATTAGTAGACTATGATGGAAAATTCAATGGACTTATGTCAGTTGAACCATTTAAATCAAATAAAAATAAATTTAATATTTGGATGATAAAGGCGGATAATAAAATCGGTTATCAAAATGGAAAACCTAATTATAACGATGCTATGTCTATTGTGGCTCAATGCACAAGTGCAGATTATACTTTAGTAATTTCAAAAAAAGAATATAGGTCTTATTGTTATTTTGGTACCCCTTGTTTTAATTCTGTTGGAAACCCACTTGATACATATTCTGGAAGATTAATACTACACGAATTTGGACATGGGTTTGCGCATTTAACGGATGAGTATAGTGAGGTAGGAAAACCAAGATACCCAAGAGAGCCTAATTGCGCTCCAGATATTCAAACGGCAAAGACATGGTGGGGAGATCTTGAAGGGAAAGAAGGAGTTGGTTATTATGGGGGGTGTAGTTATGCACCAGAAAATATAAGACCGACAAAGAATTCCATAATGTTTCATCATTGGGTGTTAAAGGATGATTATTACCCAGTTAATGAAAGAAAAATATTAGAGGTAATAAATAAATACTCTTAGGAGGACAAAATGAATAAAAAATTGTTTATAAGTGCTCTGTTTATTGTACTTTTATCCATTACAATGATTAATGCACAATTAGAGAATGTTGTTTTATCTTTAACATTAAAATATGATAATGGAAAAATAATGCACGAAGAAACAAAATTGATTAGCGGTTCTCCCCCAGATAGAATAAACCAACCAATAAATGGATATACGGCTAAAATACTTTCTTTCAAAAATGAATTACTTTACTCTTTTAAATTTCCAATAGAATTAATACCATTAAGTGCTTTAGACCCTTCTTGGTTTGATGATGAAGGCAATCAGATTTTCTTTCCCAACGAAACTGTAGAATCTTTAAAAAAACTGACATTTATTTTGAATTTTCCTTTTTTTAATAATGCAAAATATATTGAAATATATTCTCCTGAAGATAGTTTAATTTTGACAGTTGATATTTCTAAATTTGCTTTATGTAATCAGAATAAGATTTGTGATAGTGATGAATCAAAAGAACTCTGCCCAGATGATTGTTCAAATGTAGATGTATCTTATGAAAAAATATCTTTCTGGCAAAGAATTATTAATTGGATAAAATCTCTTTTTAGTTAGATATTTAATGCTCATGGCAAGGTGTATTAAGTGCAATTACCTTTTGGTGTTATTGCCTAAACGAAACAAATACAAATGCCCAAGGTGTAGTAGTTTATTTCCAGAGAAGGAAATTGATAACAAAGAATTCAGAATTTACAATCAACGACAAAGAGATATCGATAGAGAAGAATTAGAGTTCGAAATTAAACAGTATAAAGAAGAGAAACTAAAAAGAAGATTAGAAAGACAGAAAAAATTACAGAAAAAACTCTGGAGACAAAATAATAATGAACATTATAGAGAATGGAAGAAACAACACAGATTAAAACAAATAGAGAAGATAAGACAGCAAGATAGAATACAGTTTTGGAGAAAGCAACAGAAGGCATTAGTACTACAAAGGTTGGAAAATGAGCAATATAAGGCTTCTAAGCATGGAATTCGCAGTTCAGGTTCCACTTACTTAACTAATGATTAAAACAAAAACAAAATAAATTTGAAACTACCTACCCTTTTGGAACTCTTCGTCTTTTCCTTTGTGCCAACCGAAATGCCCTGCTAATTTTGCATCGACTTTTGCTATATTGTTATTGAGATGAAGCAGATAGCCACCAATACCAAAACTGATTGTAAGATTGAATATCACTAAGGCGAGAATTATTTCTTCAATTGCCCAACTTCCTCCCAGTAAAATTCCAAGTATCTGTATGACCAAAATTGCGGCCAGGATATATGCAATAATCTGGCTTATGATGTAGAATATTTCTCCTATGCTCTTTTTCATTGTTAACCACTACCCAGTCTTTTTATTAGAAGAATTGTTGCGAGAATTATGATTATGAAAAGAACTATTAATAGAATTAGAAGTGAATTACTTATTCCTCTTTTTTTCATACTTATAAAAAACTACTTTCTTATTTAAACCCTATGGTTTTTTAAGTTCATTCTTCTTAATTAAAACATGTTTAAGTTTTTAAAAGACAAGTTCAAAGATGTAGTTGATAAGTTTTCAAAGAAAGTAGAGGAAGAAGGAAAAGAAGTTAAACCTGAAATAGAGCAACTCAAAATAGAAGAGAAAATTCTTCCTGAAGATGAACCTAAGAAAGTTAAATCTCTGAAAAAGAAAAAGCCTTCTAAGGAAGTTATTAAAGAAGAAAAACTTGAGACTGAAGAACCTATAGGAGAGCCAGAGAAAAAATCTTTTCTTGAATCTTTGAAAGAGAAATTTGCTGAAAAGCCTGAAATTCAAAAAGAGCCTGTTGAGGAAAAGAAATCTTTTTTTGAATCTATCAAGGAAAGAGTAACTACTAAAAAAATAGATGAAAAACAATTTGATGAGTTTTTTTGGGATATTGAACTTGGTTTAATGGAGAATAATGTTGCTACAGAGGTTATTGATAAAATTAAAGAAGATTTAAAGAAAAACTTAGTTGATCAGCCTTTGAAAAGAGGGGATATTGAAGAAACAATTAAAGATTCTTTAAAGAAAAGCTTAAATGAAGTTTTGAGCTTTGAAACTGTTGATTTAATAAAAAAAATCAAGGAAAGTGAAAAGCCTTTCGTAATTATATTTTTTGGAATTAATGGGGCTGGGAAAACTACTACAATTGCCAAGATTGCGAATTTGATTTTAAAAAATAAATTAAGATGCTTATTGGTAGCGGGAGATACTTTCAGAGCTGCTGCTATTCAGCAATTAGAGGAACATGGGAAAAGATTAGGAATAAAAGTTGTAAGGCAAGATTATGGGAGCGATCCTTCTGCAGTTTCTTTTGATGGAGTTAAAAATGCCAAGGCTAGAGGAATAGATGTTGTTTTGATTGATACTGCTGGAAGGCAGCACAGCAATGAAAATCTTATGGAAGAAATGAAGAAAATTGTAAGGGTAATAAAGCCTGATATGAAGATTTTTATTGGAGAAAGTATAACTGGTAATGATTGTATTGAGCAAGTAAAAAAGTTTAATGAAGTTGTGAAAATAGATGGTATTATTTTAAGTAAAGCTGATATTGATGAGAAAGGCGGAACTGCTTTAAGTGTGAGTTATGTTTCTGGAAAACCTATTTTATATTTTGGAATTGGGCAGAAATATGATGATTTAAAAGAGTTTGATAAAGATTATGTTTTGAAAAATTTAGGATTATAAAGAATTTCCTATTACTAGGATTATTAGGATTCCTATTGTATTTGTTATATATGATACTACTGCAAACATCTTTTCTGAAATCTTTGTATAAGAAGCAAGGAGAGAGACACCAATTTCATCAGGCAATGGAGATGATAATATTATGTATCCTAAAATTACTACGAGATGTTTTTTTATTTTTTTTGGAACTTTAGATGTTAAGTAGATAACTACTTTTTCTTTTGTTAAATTTTTAAATTCGTCATCTACTGAATGTCTTATGAATTTGAATATTGTCAAATCTCCTATCATTGCTCCAATCCCCCCAATAATAGCTGCTAGAAATATGTTTTGATCTCCTGCTAATATCAGTAGTATTGCTGTGGCAATGGCAGATGTAAATCCAAAAGTATAGAGTATGCCTGCTATAAATATACCAATGTAACCTAAAGGAATTAAGAAATTGTGAAATTGCGTATTGAGGTTATCACTAAAAATTATATATGCTAGAATGTATGTAGCTATTAATATTGCTAGCTTTGGATATGTTAATACTTCCACTCTCTTTTTTTGCATTAGGTTGTTAATTTTTTTGCATATAAATGCTTTTTGCTCTTTTCTGTAAATGCATAGTGGTTAAATAATTTTATGGTCTTTTAATTTTGTTTATATCTTCCTTGATCCTATTAAAAGATTCTCTGCTATTATCCATAAACTCTTCTGCACGTCCCATGAACTTTCCAAAGTTATATGTAGCGATAAGAAGATATGACATAATTACTCCAAAGCCAGTGTAAAGTATGGTAATATCTGCAGGGCTGTGTCCTGTTATCTTAAGAATAAGCTGATATCCAAGTATTATAACTAATACCCAGAAAATTATTTCTATTATTGTTTGTGTTACATCTTTAACCATTTCTTAATGTCCTTAATATGAGCCATATCAATAATAAGATGAGAATTACTGCAAGTGCGATAAAATAACGCAAAGGAACAGGTGAAAATGCATTCTTTTTTGTCATGCTTTTATTAAAACCTTTTTTTATATAAAACTAGTTATTTGTTTTAGTTGGTAAATTTTTAGAATTTATAAAGATTTAAAAACATGCTTTCTTTAGAATTTTTATGGTTTTGGACAACTTAGGAGAGAAGCTAAAGGAAAGTTTAAGGAAGATAGCTAGAAGCATGACCGTTGATGATGGTGCCATCCAAGATTTAGTTAAAGACATTCAAAGAGCTTTATTACAGGCAGATGTTGATGTAAACTTAGTATTAGAGATTACTAAGAAAATTAAGGAAAGAGCTCTTAAGGAAAAAGATGTTAAAGGCCTTAATCTAAGAGAAAGGATTGTCAATATTGTTTATGAGGAATTAGTTAATTTTTTGGGAGATGAAAAAGCAGATATTGTAATTGAGAAAAGAAAACCTTTCAAAATTATGATGGTTGGTTGCTATGGTTCCGGGAAAACTACGAGTGTTGCTAAGATAGCTAAATTTTACCAAAAAAGAGGACATAAGATTGCTGCTTTAGGATTAGACGTGCATAGGCCTGCTGCACCTGAGCAACTTCAGCAAGTTTGTGATGCTATTCATGTTCCTGTTTTTATTGATAAAAATGAAAAAAATGCCTTAAAAATTTATGAAAAACATGAAAAAGAATTCAGCAAGTATGATATTTTAATTGTTGATACTGCGGGAAGGCATGATTTAGATTCTGAGTTAGTTAAAGAAATTGAAAATTTATCTAAAAGAATACAGCCTGATGAAAAACTTTTGGTTATGAGTGCAGATATAGGGCAAGCTGCACAAAAATTGGCTAAAGGATTTCATGATGCTTGCGGGGTCACAGGAATAATTATTACTAAACTAGATGGAACTGCAAGAGGTGGTGGAGCTTTATCGGGAGCTGCGGTTAGTGGAGCTAAAGTTAAATTTATTGGTGTCGGGGAAAAAGTTGACGACTTAGAACTGTTTAACCCTAAAGGTTTTGTTGGTAGATTACTGGGAATGGGCGATATAGAGGCTTTACTAGCTAAAGCAGAGGAGGCTATTGACAAAGAGAAAGCTGAGGACATGAGTAAGAGATTATTAGAGGGTGATTTTAATTTAGTTGATTTATATGAACAAATGGAAGCTATGAATAAAATGGGACCTTTGAATAAAATAATGGAAATGGTTCCTGGATTTGGGCAAATTAAATTACCTAAAGAAACTTTGAAAGTTCAAGAAGATAAATTACAAAGATGGAAATATGCAATGGGGAGTATGAATAAGAATGAATTGGAAAATCCTGAACTGATATTAGAAGGAAATAGAATACAGAGGATAGCTAAGGGAAGCGGTGTTAGTGGTGCGGAAATAAGAGAATTAATAAAGCAATACAGAATGTCTAGAAAGATGATGAAGATGATGAAAGGAGGAGATCCTGAAAAATTAATGAAAAAATTTCAAGGTAAACTTGGAAAAGGATTTGGGATGTAATATTTGGTAATAGGAAACTTTATATATTATTTAGGTACTTAAGTACTTATGGTACTAAAATTAGAATTTCAAAACAACTTGGAACAAAAATTTAGAGAGGTTGCAATGAAAAAATATGGATATATGAGGGGTTCTTTAAGAAAGGCTTCTGAAGAGGCAGTAACGGAGTGGATTATGAAAAATTCTACAAAAGTTCCAATTGTTGAAAACCCATTTAAGTTAGTTAATGGAATATTAGCTAACTTGAAAGGCAAAAAAAACTCTATTGACTTGCAGCATGAGGCTGGTAGGTTATGGACAAAGTAGTTTTTATAGACACAAATATTTTTCTTGAAATATTTCTAGGAGATATTAAATCTAATGTATGTATGGACTATTTGGCGTCATTAAATGAGCAAAAGATTGATGCGGTAACTACTGATTTTGTAGTTTATAGCTGTATATTAATCATTCAAAATAAAACAAATAGACTAGATCTTATTAATAATGTTATAATCTTTTTTAACAGCTATCCGCTGAAAATTTTAAGACCTTCTCTTAATGATCTTTATGACTCTGTCAAAATGATGAAGAACTATACACTAGATTTTGATGATGCTTTGGTTTTGGCATGCATGAAAAATAATGGCATAAAAGACTTGGTTTCTATGGACAAACATTTTGATAAGATAAAAGACATAAGCAGAATAGGTTTTTGATGACTTAAATGAAAAAATTCCAAGGCAAGTTAGTGAAAGGATTTGGATTTAACTACTTCTTTGCTGTTTTCCATAGCAATTCAAAATAACTTAAATAACTTTTGGCTATTTCTTTGCTGCACATCACTGTTGCAATTGGCACTTCACTCCACACCATAATTGCTATATAATTTCCATATACAAAAGTAGTTGTAGGTGCTGAATATTCTTCAGGAATGTACTTGAATTTTGAATATGCTAATTTAACCTGTTCTGTTCTTTTCGAGGATTCTGAAAGAATTATCCTAGAACTTATTTTTAATTCTTTTTTCCTTTTTTGGAAGTTGATAAAATCATGCTTCATTATTTCTATGAACCTTCCTGAAGACCCAAAAGCGATGTACTTTTTACAGTTCAAAATGTCTTGTAATATTGAGATTATACCTTTTTTTCCCTTGTAAATATTGAAATCTTCTTTTTCTTTTGGTTCTTTGTATATAGAATTTAATTCCGGTAACAGGTCTTTAGCTCTAATCTCCTGTTCAACCAAGAATTCTACTATTTTTTTTGGCTGAGATGGCCTGAATACTTTTCTATTTGACTGCACTGTGTAAGTTACTAATCCTTTTTCTAATAATTTTTCTAAAACTTGATATGTTGTAGTTCTGTTTGTTTCAGCCTTCTTACTAATTAATCCTGCTTGTGCCTCTCCTAATCTCAATAAAGTTATATATACTTTGGCTTCTAAATTTGTGAATCCTAATCTTGTTAATTTTTCTGATTCCATTTTTAAATTATAGAACTTGCTTTATTTAAATCTTTTTATTGTTGTTAATAAATTGACAACATAAATTTAAATATACTGCTTGTTGTTTTTGTTAAGTAATAATATCGGGAAAGATAGAATGAGAAAATTTTTAGATTATTCATGGAAACCAGATCCGATTTGTAAGTATCTAAGGTTTAATACTAGTGCAGAAGATAGGGGAAGACAAGGTTATAGATGCGGTTTAACAAATTTTGGGAAATGTGTTGGTCATAGGACTTTACCTATTCCTTACCTAAGCTTGGATAGGGAGTGGGATCTCTGCGGCTTATATGCTACTTTAAGAAAGAGTATTGTTATGAGGTGTCCTTCTAGAGAACCCCTACAATCTCTTGGAGAAGTGGTAAAAGATGAAATAATAACTTGTAACAGTTTTTTAATGGAAGAAAAATAAAATGAAAGAAGAAAATAGATTAATCCATGGAATTAAGCAAGTTGAAGATATTATGTGGGAGTATTGCTCACCTGATAGTTATCATAGCCAAATTACTTACTTTTATGGTATAGTCGCTTCGAGTTTTCTTATTTTGAGTACTACAATCTGTCTTAGTTACCAGTCTATCACTAATTGGGGGGAAATGGATAATTTATGGATAAAAGCTTCAGCACTAGCAGATACGAACAACAATGGAGATTTATCTTTAGATGAAAAACTGAAAATGTTCTTTGATATGAATATTCCAATAAATTTACCTGGAGAAACAAGAAGCCCAACAATAGAAGAACTTAGAGGCTATGTTAAAAATTATGAAGGAAAATGAAATGACAAATGAACTATCTAACTGTCTACATTTGGAAGAATCTTTGAAAGATGGTTATAAAAAAGGTAGATGGTATGCTCGTCATTCTTCAGAAAAGGATACTTACTGTTATGTATTTAAGCCGGATTACCCCGTATTAAGTTTGGAGCTTAATGATTCAGACCAGTTTCCTTCAATTTCCTATTGTCGTAAAGGGGATTCAATAAGTCTTGCGAGAAGACCCATGTCTACACTCTTGGATCATTTTGATAAAAGTCCCGAGTATACTCGATATCTAACAAGATTAGGGTATTTATCTTCAGGACAACCAGAGTATATGCTTTATTATTTTATTGGCAGACCGTTAGAAATGGCAATCATGGGAGAGGATCTTGTAGATGAGATTGCCTTTGATTTTGCTAAACAGATAAGGAAGATAGAGCTTCTTAAAAAAACACTCAATAAAACAGGCTTTGCAAAGGGCTTGATAAACAACGAAAAGAAATTATTGAAAGAATTAGTATTTAAAAACAGCGGAGGTTCTCTTTGGGAAAAAGGTTGGCATAATTTAGGTGGATGATCTATAAGATAAGGGCTATGATATATGGGGGATGGAAGAAAAAAATGAAACAGGAAATGTATTATTGAGACGTTACTGGCAAATTCATTAATGAAAAGCTTTTAATTCTTTTTTATTATCAAATTGTTAATGGGAATAGAAGAAGAGTTTAAATTGGAGGTAGCTCCTTTAAGAGAAGAAATTAAACAATTTGATAATACTTTACTACTTGTACTAGAAGATAGGTTTATGGTATGTGCCGAGATTGCTGAACTTAAAGCACAATATGGGTTAGACAATCATGATCCTTCTAGGGAAAAAGAACTTATAGCAGATGCGATAAGTAAGCATCCTAACTTATCTCCTGAACTTATCACAAGATTGTATTCATTGATATTCACTTACAGTAAGCGATATATGAAAGAAGTGAGGCAGGAATTAGCTCATTGAGTTAATTTAATAAATACTAAGAATTTCTTATTGCCTATGGAATTAATTAAACAAGGTGCTGAAGCGAAGTTGTGGAAGGATGGAGAGCTTCTAATTAAAGACAGAATTAAGAAAAATTATAGAATTGATGAGATAGATTCTAAACTAAGAAAAACAAGAACTAGAAAAGAAGCTAAGCTATTGGAAAAATCCCACAATTTGATTAATGTTCCAAAATTACATAATGTAGATGAGAAATCTATGACTCTTACCATGGAATTTGTGCACGGAGAATTAGTAAAAAATGTTTTTGATGAACTTAATGAAAGAGTTAGAATGAATTTATGCGCCGATATGGGAAAACAGATTGCTGAATTACACAATAACAATATTATTCATGGGGATTTGACAACTAGCAATATGATTCTTAATAAGGATAAATTATTCTTATTTGACTTTGGCTTAGGCTTTGAATCCTTAAGAATTGAAGACAAAGCTGTAGATTTACATTTATTGAAACAAGCATTTGAAAGTAAGCACTATTTACACTCTGAAAAGGCTTTTGATAATGTTTTAAGAGGATATTCTGCTAAAGGAGATAAAAATGTTATAGAAAGATTAAAAAAAGTTGAGGGCAGAGGAAGGTATAAATGAGTGAGATTCATCCGGTATTATTGATTTTTTTATCTATTACTGGGTTGTTAGTTCTTTATTATGTTCTGTTTGGCAAAAATAGTATATTTAGAAAACAAGACTCTGAGAAACAATTATAAGTTTTTCTAAGCAATTTTATTTAATGGGGAAATGGGCAAAGTCTTTATTTGGAAGAGAATCTTTTAGCGATGTAGGAGTTATAGTAGCGGGAAATAATCCTGATGTACTTGAAAATAGGACTCTTAGAGTCTTTGATGCAGTTAATTCAAATAGGGATTGCGCGTATCATGCTCATCTGGCAAAAATAAATCAAGAATTTTATCCTGTTGTTTTCAATGTTTATGGAGCCCCTGCAGTTATAGACGTTTTGGCACAAATGCATGATGGCGGGTGTAGAAATGTTATTTTTGTAGGGTATGCTTATGGATTTAAAGATTTAAAAGTTGGAGATGTTGTTGTTCCTACTAATTCTTATCATTTTGATAGTGTTTATAGGGATGTTGATTCAGAGAGACTATTTTCTTCGCCTAACACTTCTTTAAAATTCGGGCTTTGGAGTTTCTTCAATAGCTTTTCTATTGACTATAGTGTTGGAACAAATGTTTCTGTACCTGCTGTAACACTTCAATTACCCCATGACAATGAACATTACAGAAAAATTAAACCTCTTACTATTGAAATGGAGCTAGCATCTTTCTTTTCCAGAGCAAAAGATATTGGCATTCGTGCTGCTGGTGTTTTAATTGTTAGTGATACTAGAAATACTAACATAATCGATAAAGAAGCTCGCAGAGAGAGAAAAACTGCAATTCTTGAACTGCTATTTAGAAATATTGGTACTTTTACATTTCCCCCATTAGATAGAAAATTTAGTATTGACGAATACCTTGCTGGTATTGTTGGTGGCTCAGATAATGTCTATAAACAACAATAAAAAGCTTTTAAAAGAAAACAGTTTTTATTTCTCTTTATAGCCCCGTCGTCTAGCGGTCAAGGATAATACCTAAGGTATCCTTAAAGTGGCCTTTGGACTTTGGAGGAAAGCCATTGACCGAGGAATTTCTCAGTATTCTGGGAGTTTCGGAATTCGAATCCTCGCGGGGCTATTCACTTTAAACTTGACATTACTCTATCTAATTTCACTTCTTTTCCTTCTTCATTAATAAACCATGAAGGAATCCCAAACTGAGAAGCCTCCGCTAGAGTGGTATGGTATGGATTTGCTAGTGCATAATGGCCTATTTTTTTTCGAGCAACCAGGACTAAAGGATGATTCCATTTTCTCACTACTCTATCTCTTAAAGAAAAACCTTTTTCTTCTATCGGCAAGACTCTTGTGCAGAGTAATACTTTCTTTTCTAATTTTTTACTTTCTTCTGATTTACTTTGGAGCCAGAAAGGAACTCTTTCAGTTATTAAGTCTGGGTTTTTGCTACTAATACACCATCCTATTTCGTCAATTCTAATCTCTCTATTTCCAGTGCTAACTCGAAACATTTGACCAACAAACCCGTAATATAAAAACTTATGATCAAGTGTGGCTAGATATGGAAGGATTCTTTCTTCTTGGGATCCTGGAGATGTGTCTGTATAAGTATTCATCATTCTGGCAAAATCTTTACTAGACAATTTACCAAGAAGTGCTTCTGCAAGTTCCAATGAGGTTGTATAAAGAGTATCTTGTTCACTATCCCACCTCTCATAATTAGGTTCTCCTAGTAACTTATCGCGAAGACCAAATGCTTGTCTCATATCATGATGAAGCTGATATGTACGTTCGTCTTTTAAGTCATGAAAATCAAAAATGTAAGTGCCTGCTTGTTCCCAAATCCCTATTGTTGATTTTTGCATAAACTTTAGATACATGAAAAACTTAAATATTGATATGTAAAAATCGCAAGGAATAGCTTTATAAATGCCTACTTTTTAAGGCTGATTAAGGATAGTATTGGTGAAAGCTAGTCTATGCCTGGATGATTAGTTCTAGGCACTTTAAAAAATGGCAAGATTATACAGCAGAAGAAAAGGAAAAAGTGGAAGTAAGAAACCTATAAAGAAGGTTAAGCAAAGTTGGATTAGGTATACTGATAAAGAAATTGAACAGCTTGTTACCAAATTAGCTAAACAAGGTTTTAGTCAAAGCAAGATTGGTATTGCATTAAGAGATATTTATGGTATTCCCGATGTTAAAACTTTGACTGGAAAAAATATTAGCACTATTCTTAAAGAAAATAAACTTATTTCTGAAATTCCTGAAGATGTACTTAACTTAATGAAAAGAGAAACTATGATTCATAAACATTTGGAAGCAAATAAAAAAGACAAGACTGCTTTGAGAGGATTACAATTAACTGAAAGCAAGATTAAAAGATTAGTTAAGTACTACAAGGCTAATGGTAAATTACCAAGCACATGGAAATATGATAGGGAGCAAGCTAAACTATTAACGAGTTAACTATGGCAGTTCAAGATTTAAGCAAAAAAGGTAGAAAAAAATGGTACACCATTACTGCTAGTTCCAACTTTAATGAAAGACCACTAGGTGAAACTTTGTCTTATGAACCTGAAAAATTAGTTGGAAGAGTTGTAAGTGTTAATTTGTCTAATTTAACTGGGAATTTGAAAGCTCAGAATATTAAAGTTAGTTTTAGGGTTAAAGAAATTAGAGACAATCATGCTGTTACTGAACTTATAGGTTATGAAATGTCTTCATCTTATATTAAAAGAGTTGTGAGAGCTGGAAGAGATAGGGTTGATCTTTCTTTTTCTGGCAAGACTAAAGATGGTGTTGATATTATTGTTAAGCCATTTTTATTAACTAAATTTAATACTCATAGATCTATAAAAACTGCTTTGAAAGAAAGATGTAAAGCCTTTTTTGATAAATATCTGAGTGAAACTGATTATCCTACTTTGGTTTCTCAGCTTATTTCTAATAAAATTAACCAAGATATGAGAGAAGCTTTAAACAAGGTTTATCCTCTAGGAAATGTAGAAGTTAGGGCTATGAAGAGAATTCTTGGCTAGTTTTGTACTCTCGTTTGGTTTGATAATAACCTTGATAAGTATGCTCTAATGGATCGTAAATAACAACTACTTCAAATGGAATGTCTCCATAGATTGCATGACCTTTTTCAGTAGCTTCTTTATGTATTTTTTCTAATTCTTCTTTTGAAATAAATGGAGCTGCGCCGTTTCTTAATTT
>JACOZR010000008.1:0-28633 GCA_016181245.1 Candidatus Woesearchaeota archaeon
TTCTCGCAAGAAAACATAACAGCAGATGGAACTGGATTCTTTTCTTTCTTGGGAAGCTTGACAAACAGAATAACTAAATTATTTGTGCAGGATATAGATATAAGTAACGATGTAGTCATAGGAAGAAATTTGGTAGTGGATGGTAATGTGGAAATAAACGGGACTTTAGAACTGCCTGGAAATGTGGAAGTTGGAGGAGAAATGATTGTAGGAGGAAATTTAGAAGTGGGAGGAAATATGGAAGTTGCTGGATGTATTGAATATAATGGTGGTTCTCTTGGAACCTGCGTTTAAAATGAGATTTATTATTCTTATAGTAATTTCTTTATTATCTCTTCCTTTGATTCATGCAGAATCAACTTTCTTTGATAACCCAGATGATGTTTTTATAATGGGTGATTCTGAAACAACGGGCGGAGCAGTTAGCGGAGGCGGTGGTTGTTCATATAAATGGAACTGTACAGATTGGAGTAAGTGTCTTTCATCTGGAAAACAAACGAGAATTTGTACTAATCTTGGCACTTGTTCTGATTCATACAAAATTCCAGAAATTGAGCAAAGCTGTACTTATGCTGCTCCAGAAATTGAAGGAGATAAAGAATTAGAGAAAGAATATCCTCATGAAGATGAAATAAATGATTTCCCGGAAAAAACCCCAAATAACTGGAATTATTTATTGCCACTTACAATTATCTTATTATCTTGTTTGGGTTGTATTTGTATTTTTAGATACAGGAAAGAAATTAAGAATTTTATGAATAGATTAAATAGAAAATACGATAATGATTCTATTAGGGGGCTAATAAACAAGAAGGTTTATACAGATGAAGGAAATTGTGTTGGGAAGATTGAAGAAGCAATATTACAACACGATAAAATTCATAGTTTGAAAATTGTATTAAATAAAATACCTAAATTCGTAGCTAAAGGGATTATTATAAAGTACAGAAGTGTAAAATCTATAGGAGAAATAGTTATTATTGACAATGAAATGTTAGACAATTTGAGAAAGTATAAAACTTAGATTTAGCTCCCGTTTATGTTACAATGCACGATAGAGGGAAACTTTTTATCTTGGATGGGTGGAGCTTCTATATCTGCACGTTCAGTTTTAAGCAAATTTGCCGTTGATGAAAATTTATTGGTTGAGATTAAAGATAATCATCCAGGAATGTTAAGAAAATTTGCTAAAGAGTGTAAAGCAGAACCTAATAGCGAAGACTACAAATATTCTGAAAATGAGACTAATGCGGTTAGGAAGATAGTAGCTGAACTGTCTGGAATTAAAGCAATTACCCTGATGGCAACTCTAGAAAATACTTCTTCTACGTTTATCCCATTTCTTGCAGAATTGGGTAAAAAACTCGGATGTAAGGATTTTACTTATACTGATGTTCATGGTGAGGCAGATATAGAACATGCAAATCAATTTTTAGAAGCATTGACAGATGAACAATATTTAGGTTACCCAACCCCGGAAAAGGATATAGATAATACAATTAGAATAACTCTTATTCTTTTAAAGAAAGTATTTGCGGTGTAAGTTAAAAGTCCCTCTTATTTAACAATACACTATTGACGCATGACAATCGCATTTTAAGTTAATTTCAACCGTCGACAAAATATCGATAAACTGACCAGATTTAAATACAGTGAACACTATCTGTAAGACTTTTGCCTCTTAGCTCTTGCTTTGGAATCATTAGGCTTGCACTGCTCTTTAAATCTAACATCTGCTACCATTAAATTTCTATCATAATCTAAGAATGTTCTTTCTAATTTTTTACTTCCAGTAAATCCAACTAAAGCTCTTGCAATTGCTAATCTAGAAGCCTCTGCTTGCCCTAACCAACCACCACCATTAACTTGAACATCAATTTTTACTTTTTTAATGATGTCATCTCCAGCTAAAGCTAAAGGCTCTTCTATCTTGCCTCTCGCTAAAGGATTAGAATAATTATTAAGCAATATTTTATTAATTCTTATTTGCCCTTTTCCTTCTCTTAAAGTAGCTCTAGCAACAGAAGTCTTTCTTTTTCCAGATGTAATAATTGTTTTTACCATTATATCCTTCTGCCCCACAATAATCTACAAACATCTGCAATAGTTATAAAACTTGTCATTTTATTTTCAATATGCGCTTCTTTTAAAGATTCTAATTTCTCATTTTTAAGATTATCAGGAACACCCATATAACACATGATGTTTTGAAATGCTTTTTTGCCCTTTGCCTGTTTGTAAGGCAACATTCCCCTAATAGTTCTTCTTACTAATCTGTCAGGCATCTTAGGTTGATATGGTCCTTTGCTAACACTTCCAACTTCATGTTTTTGCTTGTAATTAGCTAAAATATTATCTTTATTTCCAACAATAACAATCTTTTCACAATTAACTATGTCAACTTTTTCTCCCTTAAGAGCTCTTTTAGCTGCAACAGTTGACAATCTTCCAAGAACCAAATTTTCCCCATTAATTATCATTTTATCCAATAATCCTCACTTTCTTACCTTTAGGATTTTCTGTCATAAGCTGTTTAATAGTTATTGCTTTTCCTGTTTTGTTAATTTTTTCCTTGGCTTTTGCTGAAAATTGGTAAGCAGCAACGGTGATTTTTTTATTTAATTCTCCATCACTCAAAACCTTTCCAGGAACTAATGCAATCTCATTTTCTCTTGTATATTTCTGAATTCTTTCAATATTAACAGATCTCCTTATTCTTGTAGGCCTAGATAAGTCTTTAGCAACTCTTCTCCATACTGGAGCTTGTTCTTTGTTTCCCAGTAAAGATAGATCTTTAATGAGATTTTGTAGTACCAAAGTAGTAGACCCTGTTCTTTTTACCATAAGAAAAATGTTAAAATATTGCTTTAAAAAGATTGCTATTCTCTAGGCTTTGCACATAAACTATATTCTGCACATAATTAGAAGCGTTTTGCACATAAAATAGGTTCTAATCGCTCCTTTTAAGAAAACATTATTTTTATTTAATCAACCTCTGGGATATAAGCACATCTACAAAAAACATATTTTTTATTTCTTTTATGTAAATGATAAGTACATGTTCTGTTAGGGATAGGCATTTCTTTAAGGGCATCTTGGATATGATATATCTTTCCTCCTTGGTGTTTACAATTCTCACATCCCCCTGCTGAGAGAATTGTTACTCTTTTAACTCCTTGACTTTGGTAGTGTAACAATTCCATTTGAGATGATATTTTAAGCTGGCTAAAAGGGCTTTTGTGTTGTTTAGAAAGATTAATGGCTTTTTCATAAGCCTCCATTTTCGTTTTATGAAAATCCATTCTACCTCAAGAGGATATTTTTCTTATCCTTATAATTAAACATAAAATCATCTTCTGTTGCTTCTTTATTGTCATTAACAAAATCTATCATTTCCGTGATTCTACAGCTTAACATATCCGCGTAGTGTAAAGCCACTGCTTCTGGAAACATCGGTTCTTTGGGAGAACCAAATTCCCCCGTTCCATGATGGCTTACGACAAGATGTAGAATCTTATCCTGTAACAAGCTATCCAGCCCACTTTCTTTTAATTTTTGTCCTAGGAAAATCATACCCATGGTTAAGTGCCCGACTAATTGACCTTGCCTACTTGCCTTAATTCTCGAGGTTACTTCAAGCTCTTCTAATTTTCCAATATCATGTAAGGCAGTAGATGCAATTAGTAAATTCCCATTTAAAGAAGGATTAATTTTTAATGCAGTTTCACAATATTCCATCATCTCTAATGTGTGTTGAAGCAATCCTCCTCTCCATCCATGATGCACCTGGATAGCCCCTGGATGAACTTTAAATTTCTCTTTGATTGAAGGTTCATCAAAAACGGACTTAACAAAAAATCTGAGTTGCTCATCTGTAATAGAGTTAATTTTAGACTCAAACTTAGAATACATTTGCTCTATATCCTTCCTTGCCCCAGGAACAAAGTCAGCTTCATACTCCTCTTGAGATAACACTTTTGGGGGATGTTCTACAGAACCCCCTATATCTAGTTTATTATTATAGCTAGAAACTCTTCCATACACATGGACAACATCATCAGATTTTATGGAATCATAAATCTGCTTAATTTTATCTTCATTACTGTCCCCCCAATATTTGTAATCAATGCTCCCCCCACTTGAGTCAGATAAAACAAGAGTAAAAAAGAATCCATTTTTATAAGCTGTAATGGGTTTTTTGATTTTAACAACAAAAATATCTAAAACAACATCTCCCTCTTTCAAATCTTTGATGGGTTGCTTTTTTGTGAACTTCTCCATATGAGAACGTGTTTTAAACCTTTTTAAGCGTTATTGTCTTAATTTCGTTGTAGGTGGAGTTTATGTGCAACTTTCTAGAGAGTTTTGCACATAAATGAAAACCTATTAAAATGCTGGGTTCTTAGAAAAGATATGACAACCACCTTACTTACAGCATTAATAGTAATAAACAGAGCAAGAGAAAATGACTTATCAAAATTCTCATTAGTAGGAAGAAACCAACCAAGAGTAAACGAGGTAGGAGATCCGCTTGATAAGTTTATCAAAGATGCGCTGTGCGGTTCTTTTTTTGCATATTCACAACAAAGAAATGAAAGGTACGATGAAGAGTTTTCACATTATGGAGACCAAAATAACCCCCCAGACATAATTATAAGAAACTCCGATGCAATAGAAGTCAAAAAAGTAGGAATGGAAAGCAGTGAATTACAGCTCAATAGCTCCTACCCTAAATCAAAACTAATGTCAGATGATCTCATGCTAACCGAACAATGCAGGAACTGTGAGGGCGAAAAAGGATGGAAAGAAAAAGATATGGTATATGCAGTAGGTCATGTAGATCGAGGGAATATATTAAGAGTTTTAACTTTTGTGTACGGCGATTGCTTTGTAGCAAATACCAAACTTTACAAAGAGATAAGAGAAAATTTAGTTAAGGAAATAAAATCTCTAAACTTTCCTTTCTCAGAAACAAAAGAGTTAGGGAGAATGAATAGAATTGATCCAAATGAGGTAACAAAATTAAGAATAAGGGGGATGTGGATAGTAAAATCTCCTTTAAAAGTTTTTTCTGACATAATGAAACCTAGTGAAAATCAAACTTCTGTATTTACCTTAATGAGAAAGAAAAAATATGATTCCTTCGGTAGGAATGAGGCAAGTCTAATCGAAAAGGAAATGGATGTTAGGGATGTAAAAATAAAGGATCCTGATAATCCAAAGAGGTTAATTAATGCAAAACTTATTTCTTTTTATTATTAAAGTAATAAATTAAATCCTCTTTAATTTTCTTAGCTATTGCTTCTGCAAGCTTGACAGGAACGGCATTTCCAATCATCTTATATCCATCAGCTACACTATTGTAATAGAATTTAAAATCATCAGGAAAAGTCTGTATTCTTGCACACTCTCTCACAGATAACCTCCTATACAGGTTTTCTTTACCTGAAATAAAAATCATTTTGTTCTTCCCTAAAAGTTTCATTTTTGGAGCTTTAGGATGGATTGGAGCATGCCTTCCTCCGGCTTGAATAGTAAAAGATTGCTCATTCCACCCCCTAACCCTATTTCTTGACATGTAGATGGATGAAAAGCCCCCATTCATATACTCATGGTTTGGTATTTTTAAGTTTCCATTTGACTTATTCTTTTCACTTGCTGGTTTTGCTTCTGGCAAGTCGCCAATTGCTTCTTTTAATGTAATCCATTTACCTTTATTCATCGGAAATTCGAATTTCTTTCCTAGTTTTTTATGATAACCAACAACAATAACTCTTTTTCTTTCTTGTGGGACTCCATAATACCTAGCATCCATTAACATAAAAGAAACTGAATAACCTATATCCCAAAACCTTTTGATTAGTTTCATAAACTCGGGCTTATGTTTCGGTGAAAGTATTCCTGGAACATTTTCTGCAAGAAAGAATAACGGTTGCTTTTTCTCAATCAAAGTAACATAATCCCAAAAAAGTTTTCCTCTAGGATCATTTATCCCTTTCATAGCTCCGGCAAGACTCCAACTTTGGCATGGAGGACCCCCAACAAAGCCAACTACTTCTGGAATTTCTTCAGGTTTAATATCCCTTATAGATCTTTTATCCATTTTTATTTTATGATTCTTTTCAAAAGTTTCCCAGCATTCCTTCCAGTTATCATTAGCAAAAACAAGTTTAAATCCTCCATTAGTAAAACCTAAATCCAAACCCCCTGCTCCCGAAAAAAATGATGCTATTTCCATTTTTATTGAAAAATTAAAAATTTATTAATTCATTATCACAACTTTTTAATTAAATTTTGATGACATCCCAATTACAGCCTCATCAGGTTCTTTAAGCTTATAGTCTCTTTTTCTTGCATCTTTTTTATCTAACTTAACTTCTATCCATCCAGATTTATTAAGTTCTGATATTATTACACTCAACCTTTCTCTTGGGATTTTTAACTTTTCAGATGCATCTTTAAAAGAAAAATAACTTCTCTTAAAATTTGCCCATAAATCAGCATAAGTCTTCATTACCCATTTTGGAAGAGGCTTAACATTTTCCATTTACTAATATAAAAAGTAAATAGTATTTATATATTTCTATTGCAATTTTTGCCTTATTCTTTCCCTTAACCTGATCGGTTGAGTGTGGATATTTTTAACTCTTAGCCCATTGACGACCTCATCATAAATTGGATGTATGCCCTCCGGGTCTTTTAGGGTAAAGATAAGAACAAAAGGTATTGGTTCCTTTAATTCTACACCATCTCTCAACAGTAGGTTAACAGTGAATCTGAACGGCGCATCTGTAACCCCATTTGTAATATTTCTAGAATATTTCTTAATAGGCTTCCACTTAAATGTTTGTTCAATTAAATCAGATTCAAACAACTTCCTTGCTTGTTCAGTAGAAATTATTTCCTCAACTTCTCTTTTCCATCTAATTTTTCCACCCTTACCAACATTCACACTTTGTAGCGAGGCAGTTAAGTTAGCTCTTATATACTCAGAATCATAGCTGTCATCTAAAGGAACCCTCGCAACTAAAGTCATCTCAATCTCCCCAAAACATTTTCCCTTTTTAATTAACGAAGCTGGCCAATGAAAAGGGCATTCTAGGTGGTATCCTTGAGAAATCTCCTTTTCAAATATTAAAGTAATTTCATTTTTACCACATCCAATCATTTCATCAACAGTAGTGGGCAACCCATAACCCACATATTTTATTGCCAAATTGTCTTGTAGTGGATTTTTACTGTGGTGAACTATTAAAGCTTTTAAGAGAAGTATAGATGGCTGATCTAGCTTATGTTGTAACAAGGAAAGAGATCTAGCAGCTAACGGAGCAGAGTAGCTTGTTCCAACATCTTCAACCTGTTTGCCTATAGAATTAAGTAAAATAATACCGTGCTTAGAAAAGTCGGCGTCTCCATTAATGGTAGATAAGTTCCCACTGTAGTGAACTATATCTGGCTTGACTGTATGGGCGGGTCCAGGACCAATACAAGAGTAACTGGCTGGTTCACCTTTCTTTACAATACTGTCTTTCCTCTCTTTACAGGCTATTGCTCCAACAGTAATTGAGCGAACAGAATCAGCTGGAATCTGCAATCTTTCTTCTTCTATTTCATTTTCTGGAGGCCATGATCTCTGCTTTTCTACAATTCCATTATTACCAGAAGGCAAGAGTATTAGAATATCATATTTTTCTTGAAGCTCATCAAGAAACATACCCAACTTACTAAAATGGAAATCCTCACAACTTTTATTTTTAAAGCCCAACGACATATTGAATATCTTAGTTTTGTATTTTTTGACTATTTCTGGAATTGCCTCATCTAAGCGAACAATTAATCTATCCTCTGTAAGGGGTGTAGTTGATGTATCAGAAGGCAAAACTTGCACATCTACGATTTCAAGACAATCTTCTTCGGAACAAAGTTCTGGATTTAAATAATGTCCAAAACAAGCAAGGCTGGCAACTGCTGAACCGTGATCATAGTCTGATTCACTATCTGGTACAAATTGAAACCTATCTCTTACCCAATCTTTGAGACACGGATGCTTAATAGAGATACCGGAATCAATTATTACAATACTAGGATAGTCTATTTTTTGATCATGAATTGGTAATTCTGGAACTTTTGCTTCTACTTCAAATGCTTTTCTAACAATTTTATAAGAAGGAAAAAAAGAAATTTGTTTTATAGCAGGGTGATCTAACAGGTAGTTTATAGTATTAAAGTTATCAAGCTCTACAATCCACATTTTCAAATCAATTATTTTTGTTAATTGATCTATTTTAATATTCTTTTCTACACAATACTTCTTTAAGTTATGCTCTACTTCTCTATTAATCTCTTTGTCCTTATGATCTGCAGTTATTATCTTTAGCGCCCATCCTTCATTTCTTTTAGATTTTTCCTTTAACTGCAGCAAACTAAGACCAGAGAGTCTGTCTTCCCTTTTAAATTTGGAAAATTGTTCTAAGCTAGAAAGAACTTTCAATTCTTTTTTCGAAGAAGATTCACTAATCCTATCTTTTAGTTTAGTGATACCTTTTTCTGTAGAACTAAGAAATAACTCTCCAGGTTCTCCTCCTCCAACTATGGGGCATGTATCTTGGTTTAATACAGATTTTGGTCTATGACTTTTAGCAATTGCTTTTTCTTGTAACTTGGCTTTGATCAACCCAGGAGTATGGTATTTCTGAAATTCTTCATGAGATAATTTTAGTGTATTCTCTATTTCCTTCATTAATTTTTCTTTATGCTCAACAAGCAAATCTTCAGGTAAAAATGAGGTAACATCTGATGAACCCCCAGATGTATTTCTCTTAGAAAAATCTCTGCTTGGATCTACAATCCTTATTGGTAACAATATCCTTTCACTCATTTTTCTTTCCCTCCTGCAGAATCCTATGCAACTTAGATTTTGAGATCCCCGTTAAGTTCGAAAGAGTTCTAAAGTCAAAAACATCTGATTTTTGCCTTAGAGTTCTAGCAACTATGATACTTGGATCTACCTCCCCTATAGATAATCTATCAATGCCCATCACAAACCTTGTGTATATATCAAAGAGATTTTTCATAGAAAACTTATTTGTAGATAAGGCAATACTCGTTTTTATCGCTTCACAGAAATGCTCAATTTCTGAGCCACTCCATTTTTCAGTTAGAGCAAGTATTACTTTTTTATTCTTTTGGTATACCTCCTCTTTATCCATATATATCTTTAATAATTCTTCTCTTGATCTTTCTGAAGGCAATTCTAATTTAATTTTATAATCAAAGCGCCTCCATACTGCAGGATCTAAAAGATGTTCATGGTTTGTTGCTGCAATAATTGGTTTTTTCAAAGAGTCTATATTCTGTAATAAAGTATTAACAACCCTTTTCAGCTCCCCTAGTTCATGGACATCATCACGCATTTTTGCAAATGCATCAAATTCATCTAAAAAAAGAATGCATGGTTGGTTGTTAACGTAGTCAAAAAGAATTTTGATATTCTTTGAAGTACTGCCTAAGAAAGAAGAAATTAGACCATCAATTCTAACAGTAACTAATGGCATGTGTGATTTAGCAGCGATATATTTTGCAGTTTGACTTTTTCCAGTTCCGGGGAGACCAGATAGTAAGAGATTCCTGTGTGATTTAAGTCCTTTTGAGATCAATTCATCTCTTCTCTTAATCACATCTATATACCCATCAATTTGTTGTTTAATAAATGGAGGTTGTATTAACATTATTTCCTCTTCTCCAAATTCTTCGATTTCTGCTAATGGGAGTCTTGATTCGCTGTCTACAGGTATCTCTTTTAAAATTAAGTTTTTTGAAGTCATGGACATGGACTTGCTTTTTGTTAAAACCTTTCTAATTCTTGCTGCATCTTTATTTTCACTTTCTTTTTCTAGCTTAAGGGCTAACAATTCTGCATAATTTGTTATCTTTTGGGAATTGCCATTTATTCCGGCCTCAATTATTTCAACAACTTCAGATATATGTTTCATTATACCACCTCTCTTGGGACAAAATCTATTAATATGGGACGAGTATTTAAACTTATTGGGACAAAAATCTTAAAATTGCCGAAAGCCTTATATATAGATTAGTTATTTACTTATTACATAAGTTATTAACTTATTAAGATGTCTGGGGAACCCGGAAGATTCCCCAGAAGGAGCCCACGCGAATGAACCCCGAGAAGAATGAAAAGAAGGATGTTAATAAATATTTTGAAAGGAACTACATACTGGAATATCCGTATGTAGATATTGAGACAATGGCAAATGATTTAATAAAATGGATAGAGCCTGCAAAAGAAAAGCCAAAAGAAGAACCAGAAGTGAAGAAAAAAGAGAAGGTGAAAAGAACTTATTCTCAGGATTGGAGTTCTTATAATAAAGCTCAGCAGCTGGAAAAAATATACCTAATGAGATTTCTTGATGAGATACTGGATTATATTCCTTTTCCTGAAAGGAAAATTGTTGGAAGGAAACCTGTAAGTTTCAGGGATAAAATATTCTATGTGGCTCTGCAGTCCTATAATCTCAAAAGCAGTAGAAGATGTATTTCTGATTTACAAATTGCCAAGAGATTAGGGTATATAGACAAAGCCCCTCATTTCAATACAGTATTGAAATGTATGAAAGACAGGAATTTGGTGGCTTATCTAAAACACCTGATATCTGTATCTGGTTTACCTTTACAACAGATAGAAACAGACTTCGCAGTTGACAGTTCTGGATTTAGCACCTCTCAATTCGGGAGATGGCTTGATGTTAGGTTTGATGAAGGTAAGAAAAAAGAAAGGAGGAAGTTCGTCAAGGCGCATATAACCTGTGGAGTTAAGACTAACATAATTACTGCCGTAAACATAACTAAAGGTTATACAGGAGATAGTCCACAGTTTCCGAACTTAGTTCTACAAACCAGTAAAATGTATGACATACGTGAAGTATCGGCGGATAAGGCGTATCTCTCCAGAGAAAACTTTAATGTTGTTAATGAATTGGGTGGAATTGCTTATATCCCATTCAAGAAGAACGTGTTAAGAAAAGGCAAGACTCAAAGGTATGGTTCTTATCTCTGGAAGAAGATGTTTAAGTATTTTAATGAAAATCAGGAAGAATTCATGCAGCATTATCATAAGAGGAGCAACTGCGAATCGACATTTTTCATGTTGAAGAGAAAGTTCGACAGTCACCTGAGATCTAAGGACGAAGTAGGGCAGGAGAACGAGATTTTAGCTAAATGCTTATGTCATAATATCTGCGTTTTAATCCAAGAAATGTTTGAACTGGGAATAACCATAGATTTTAAAAAATGTGCAAATTATACTATTGCACATAATTAGGACTTATTTGTGTGCAAAGCTTATTCTCTACAAAAAAGGAGAGTTTATATTTATTTAGTATCTAAGATTAAATAATGTCAAAAGAAACACTAAAAAGTAAAGGAATATGGATTAATCCATTAAATACGCATACATTCAGGGAAAAACAAGCAGAATTCAATTGGTGTGTTTATGATAAAAAAGATATAGCTAAATCTATTAATGAATTTAAAGAAAAAATAAAAAATAAAGAAGAAGTAATAAAAGCAATAGATGAAGTTTTTGGCAATTTTGATAATTAGTGCGGAGAGTAGGGTTCGAACCTACGTAGGCACTAAGCCACACGGTTTCTAAAAATTTTACCTTAGCCGTGCCCGTTTGACCACTCCGGCATCTCCGCAATAAGAATAGAATTTATTAGAAAGCTTAAATAAATATCTCTTAAAAAATTATTTGGCCTTAGAAAGAACTTTTTCAAAAGTACTTAGTTTTTTATCAAAAATGTCTAAAGATTTTAGAAAAATGGTCTCTGGTTTTAATTGCCCCCAACTTTCAATAAAGAATATAAACTTAGTATCACTGTAAGTGATAGTAATTCCATGCTCTTCACAAAATTGTTCATGGGCATCATTCCATTTCTTAAAGTTTGTAATTTCAAGTCCTTTCCCTGACTCTTTTAAAACATCTCCACATAGCTTCATAACTTCTTTTATTTTACTTTGTTCTGTAACATTAAATTCAGGATATCCCCTATAGTAAACATGCCCAGCACTATGCTTAACATGATCTTTGCCAAATCCTAAAACAGCTGTAGCTGTAAACTCCAACTTTTGATCTTTTATAAGTTCAACAATGGGTAAATCTCCTAATGCAGGAACAACTTTTGAATCATCACTCTTAAGATCCTTAGCATAGACCATGCGAGGTCCTTTATCTAAAGACTTATCTGATGAAAAAGAAAAATGAACTTGACAAAGTGCACATCCTTCACCTTCACATTTACAATCATTTGGTAAGTTATAAGACTTTAAATCAGTAGTCAAAGGAACTAAGCCAATTCTGTGTGCTAAAATTTCATCATAAAGAGCAGAATTATTTTTTTTAAATTCTACTTCCTTTACAGCCATTATTGGAATTTCTGCAAACATAATTCTTCTTAAGGTGTTTGCCATACTTGCATCTATTTCATCAATAACCAAATTTAATTCGTCCTGAGATTTATTAAGTACTTCAACTTTCATCTTAGACTCTTCTCCCCCTTCTGAAATGTTTTTTCCTGCATCCATCATGTGGAACAGGAGTACAATCCTCAATAACACCTATTTTAAATCCATCTCTAGATAAAGTTCTAATAATTGCTTGCGCTCCCGGTCCAGGATTATGAGGTCCTTCATGTCCACCAGGTGCTTTTATCTTGATATGTAAAGCATTAATACCATTATCTCTAGCTGCTTCAGCAATCTTCTTTGCAGCAGACATAGCAACAGTAGGGCTGCTCTCCAATCTATGTACTTTAGTCATCATACCACCACTTGCTATTCCCAAAGTTTCAGATCCAGTAATATCAGTAATATGAATTATAGTATTATTATAACTAGCATAAATATGGGCAACACCCCATCTCAAAACTTTCCCACCGGTATCTGGTCTATACTCTCTAGGCCTAAATTCTCTTCTTTCGTTTTCTTGTCTATTCCTTTCCATTTTCTACTTTCTTTTTAGATTTTTTCTTTTTTTCCTTATCTTCAGATGCATTTTCCTCTTTAATAACTGTGCTCTTTCTCTTCATCTCTGATTCTTTTGTTTCTTGAATCCTCTCTGGGTGATCTGACTTAGATATAGGTGATGATCCTACAAAAGTAATAAGAGTTTCCTCCCCCCTCTTCACAAAATAAGAGGGAACAGTCATCTTTTGCTCCCCCAAAGAAATATGCCCATGAACAATAAACTGACGTGCTTGTTTTGGGGTTCTTGCCAAACTTTTTTTATAAACAATTGTTTGTAATCTTCTATTCAAAACATCCTTAAAATTCAAGGTTAAAACATCTCTAAGAACCGCATTTTCTCCCAATAACCCCAAAGCATTCATTTTCTTTAATAATTGTTCTTCTTCTTTTTTTGATTGAATAGTATCTAAGCTTGCTAATTTCTTTGCTTGTTTTGTAAAGCCTCTCAAAGCAGACTGCATCTTCCAAAAATCTTTTTTAGTAGTTAATCCATATTCATTAACATACTTTCTCTCTACCTCTAATCTTTCTCTTCTCCACGGATGTGCAGGAGTTTCATATTTTTTTCTTAATTTCTTTATAGAACCCATTTTTACTTCTTACCTTTTGCCTCTGGTTTTTTAGCTACGGTCTTGGACGAATCTACTTTTTTGACAGACTTTTGAGCCTTCTTAGATACACCTACAGCTCTTCCATGTCTGAAGTGAGATCTTGTTCTCTGCCCTCTTAAAGGCAATCCCCAAGCATGTCTTAATCCTCTATAAGACTTAACTTGTTTTAATCTTTTAATATCAAATTCTTTGTTAAGAGAGAGTTTAACTGCAGTTAAATGCAAATCCTCCCCTGTTTCATAATCCTTTCTTCTATTAAGCAACCATTTTGGTAGTTTATCGGCAGGGCGCTCTAATAAAGCCTCTATCGCCTGAATCTCCTGTTGGTTTAATGTATTTAACCTCCTAGAACCATCAATCTCAAGAACATTACAAAGTGCATTAGAGAACATGAAATTGATACCCTTAATCTTCATAAGAGCCATAGAAAGGGGTTTATTTCCATCTAAGTAAGTTTGAGAAACCTTTACAATTTGATTTAATTCTGCCATCTTTGATTAAAATTGAGAGACGCCCTTTTTAAAGCTTTTTATTTGCTGGGCTTTGTGTATAAAGTCTGAATAAAGGCTTACTTTTTACACAGAAAACCTACTTTATACAGAAAGGTCACTTGTTACACAAAACCTATTTGCTGACCTATAAGGGAAAAATAAGGTTTAAATAACACATTAAGAGACTTCAGAGTTTATGTTTATCTATAGTGTAGTTTAACTCAGTTATAGCAATAATTTTCTCATTATCAGTTAAACTTGCAGTTATTATCTCTCCTTCTTTCAAGTTTAGCCCTAATCCATCCACATTAAAACTTAAAGTGCCTATAAAGTAGACCCCGTTTACTAATTTCGAGTTTAGCTCACTTACTTTCTTTTGTATTTTCTGTGATTGCGTTTTAAAAACAATTATGCTATTCATGTCAACATAATCATTTACTTTTAAGGTTAATACTGAATCCTTAACGGCATAGCCAGTAAAATCAAACTGCTTAGTCCAAAGATAAAATGAGCTAGTTATAACAATTATTACAAGCACGAAGAAAATAGGATACAACCTTAAAACTAAAGATTTGGTAAAATATTCTTTCTTTCTCATGTAAACTCCATTCATGTAGTTATTATAACAAATATAAATTATTTATATCTATTTCTGTTTTAAACAAGAAAGTTATCTACTTGCATCCGATTGTCTTTCTAATTCCAATTTCCTGGAAATAGCAGAACTTGCCTGCTCAGAATTATAAGCGCTTAATATTTCCTCAGCCAAGGCATTCATCATCTTCTTTTTCTTGCCATAAGATTTTTGATAAGCCCCTTGCACCATCATTCTCAAGGCAATATCAACTCTTCTTTGCGGTGAACAATCAACAGCTTGGGGGTATTTAGCTCCACCATACTCAATAGATGTTATTTCTTCTCTCGGAGCAGAATTTTCCAAAGCTTTTACAAAAACTTCAATAGGATTTTTTTTAGTCTTATTTTCAATAAGTTCAAAAGTATCATAAACAATTTTGTAAACGGTATAGCTTTTTCCAGAACATTTTCCAGAGGTTAACTTATGTTTTTTCCCTCTATGCCCCGGAATCATTAATTTATTCATTAATCTTTCAACAATAGGATACTTATTTTTCCAAAATCTAACAACAGTATTTTTTCCGCCAGTTTTAGGAACTAAAACAGGGTTTAAATTGATGTAATTAACTAAACCTTTGTCATTAATAACAATTTCACTTGTATCCCATTTATTAAACAACTTCATCTTCTACCCTTCTCTATCTTTCCTCTAATTAAAGCATTTAAACTTTGATCATTAACTTTAATGACTTGCCATCTTATTCCTGGAATATCTCCTTTAGATTTTCCCATTGCTCCACCAATAGATTCAACTATGACTTCATCATGCTCATTTATCATTTTAATAGCGTTATACCCGGGAACAAAAACAGCAACTTTTTTACCATTTTTAATTAATTGAACAACAACGCATTTACGCATAGCACTATTTGGCTGCTTAGCTTCTCTTTGTGTTTTCTCAAGAACAATACCTTTGGCTTGTGGACTTCCCTTTAACGGATCAGATTTTCTTTTTAAGTTTAAAGCTCCTCTAGTAAACCATTTATTGCTCCATCTAAACCTCTTACGTTTATCTTGTAATTTCTTGCCAGCATTTAATCCATTAGATTTGTTTCCCATTATTGTACCTTTATATCAATATGAAAATATTTTTGCAGTACTGTATTGTAAAACTTTAAGTTCTTGCCACCACGTCCAATAATCAAAGCTTTAGTGGAGGTATCAGCATGAAGCTCTATAAAGTCTCCTTTATCCTCAATATTTTCCGCATTTAAAGGGTAAATAAGACCATTTATAAATTTAACCTTATCAGCATTAAACTCAACAATTTTAATTTTTTTCTTGGTCAATTTAGTAAAAAGCTTGGCATTTTTACCCTGTTTCCCTATGGCCTTAGCTCCTTCATTTTCTTGGACAATAAATAAAAAATAATCTTCATTATAAAAAAAGTCTTTTACTTTTGAATGAGTTAATTGTTCAAAAAGATTTATTTGCTGAATTGTCTCATTGAAATATTTCATCTTAAAAGCTTAAAACAGATATAGAAAAGGGCTTTTTACAAATAACGCCTAGCTCTTCATTAGTTTCTTTTAATTCCTTCAATGTAGCATTAAATACCTTGCAGTAATGCCTCAAGTCATCTAAAACATTTTTAGGGCAGTTGTTGGAAGCATAAACATTTTTTACCTTACTTTTTTTTAAATGTTTAAGTGTCAATTCAGTTCCAAAAACAACTTTGCCTTCTTTTAAAGCAGCCCTTAATTCTTTCATTTTGTCCTCATTTTAGCTATTAAGCTAGGTAATCCTGTTCCAACAGGAATTTCTTGGTTTAACATGACATTCTCAATGACTGAATTTAATTTATCTTCCTCACCCTTCAAAGTTGCATTTATTATATGCTTTATAGGTGTTTCGAAACTTGCCCTGGCTAAAACACTTTCCTTTTCACCAGTAATACCACTTCTAGTTATACCCTTAATAGAACCGGCAGAAGTCATTACATCTGCTAATAGCATAATGTGTCTAATATCAATATCTAAACCCTGATTCTCAATAACTTCAACAGCTTCATTAATTATAGCTTGCCTTGCTGCTTCAATCCCTAAAACCGCTTCAGTCTTGAAAACATCATTTGTAACAGTTTTCTTGCAGTCAACACCTTCAATACCTAAAACTCCTTCTAAACTGTTGCCAACACATATAATAATAAATTCATTATCTCTCTTAACAGGTAAAACTTGTTTTATTCCTTTAACACCCTTAACATGTAAGTCTCTGCATTTCTCTCTTAATTGATACAACTCTTTTAACTCAAACTGCTCTGCCTTAGGCTTGACAGCAATAAAATCCTTATTAATTTTAACACTAACATTTTTTAGTGTATCCTCTAATATCTTAGAAACAGAATTCTCAGTAATGCTAAAATCTCTCATCTTTTTCTTATCCAAATAAACTTCAATTCTAAACTGGGTCATGTTAATAGTAAACTCTTCAACTAATTCACCAAGTTTAGTTTGTTTGATAGATGCTGCAACTTTCTTAACTGCAGCAGGATCTTTAGAAATATCTTTTTGCAAGTAAACCTCAATTTTTGGGGTGCTGGGTTCTTTTCTTGCATCTAATAATTCAATAAGTCTCGGTAATCCAAGAGTAACAGCAACCTCAGCAACACCTGCAAAATGGAACACATTTAAGGTATTATGGGTTATTATACCATCAAAGGTGGTAAAAGTCTCTAGACCGGGAACAGTTAAGTCATAAACATATTCATGCTCATAATCAGTATACTCAATTTTTTCTATCGCATCCCAAATAACATCTGAATTGAACATTCTATGCATCACCAGTAATTCTTCTTTAATATCAATACCTTTTTGTTGTGATAGGTCTTTAAATTTTTGAATGTGCCTGAATAATGCAGTTCTTCCTATTTTCTGTCTTTTTGTTGCACTGTTCACATATCTCGTATACGCTCCCAATTTTCTAGATGTATCAACCAAAATGTTGCCAAATCCAGAAATCATATCAGTATAATCCTGTGATTTTTCATCCCAGAACTTTTTAGCCATCTCAGCTAATTTCTCCAAATCTCTTCTCTTATAGTTGATATCGGAACCAATAAATTGTAAATACAAAGGAGCATACTTATATGGAATTAAAAGCCAATATTGATTCTTTTTATCTTTAATCTTATAAGAAAATATTTTGAATCTTGATAATAATAAAGCCATACCATCAATTAACTCCTTTGAATTTGATGATGCTCTAATCATCTTTCTAGAAACATGAAAGTTGCCATCTCCATCAAAGTACCCTCTCAATAACGCAGAAACAAACTCCTCCTTTGCAGAATAAGCAAATTCAGGCACTTTTTTGTTCCTAGACCCAGTATTGCACACAGATTTAACAAGCTTAGCTAATAGTGAAGACGAAACTATATTATTACAACCCAATGCAAATCCTCTAGAACTCCATTCTTCTTTATAGTTCAATCCTATAGACTCAGTAAATTCTTTAAGATTAAACACATACTCTTGATCAACATTTGAAATACCAACCTGACCAACATTAGCATGACCCTCAGCAAGATAAGCTCCAACAAACCAACCGAATAGTTTGTTTAATTTTATTTTATTTGGAATAGGTTTCGCCATACCAAACTTTCCTATCAGCATACCATTTTTTTCAGCAGTATCAGAAACATAATTTTTAACCAAGATATGAGAAGCACAATGTTCAGGTAAATATTGCATTACTGGAATCCTATCTCCAATCAATAAATCTTTACCAGCTATAGAAACAATACTGTTATTTTTTCTAGTAACAAAAGAATGATAGTCAGTGGCGATTATGCTTCTGCCTGATTGAGTGGTTATCTTAATTAGTTTTTTAGGAGATTTCACTCTGTTTAAAGCTAAAACTTTTCTCCACTTGAGTTTCTCATCTTGATCCAAACCTAAAACTAAGATTTTTTCAGAAGGATTATAAATCTCATAACTATCTTTAATTCTGGTTTTAACCTTTTCAAATAGTTTATCAACAAATTCTCCTATCTTCATTATCTTTATTCTATTTCTAAATTTAAAAATTACTTTTTCATCATAAGACGTGCACATTTGAGTTCCAGGTTCACCAATGCTTTCAGCAGTTACAATTCCAATAGCTTCTCCCGGACTTAATTGAGAAGAATCAAAAGCAACTTTTACTCTTTCCAAAACTTTTCTTACATCATCACTCTTTAATTTGTTAGCTTCTGCTTCATCCCTAACTTCGTCTAGCAGTTTCTGCGGTAACATATTGAATTCTTCATAAACTGATTTAGCCATATGCAGCAACCTCTTTCACAATTTTACTGACATTTATCTTGCCACCTTCACTTTTGTGAACGTCAATACCATCATCTCCGTATTTGAATTGAACGATTTTGCCATTTGCATCTCTCACAGTGAAGTCATACTCTACTTTCAAATCTTGTAATGCATTAGACAATCTTCTATAAAGGTAACCAGATTTAGGAGTTCTTAATGCAGTATCCATCAGGCTGTCCCTACCAGTCATTGCATGGAAGAAATACTCAGTTGGTGTTAAACCAGTTCTATACCCTCCATAAACAAATCCCTTAGATGTAGGAGTTAAACTTCCTTTTTCAAATATAGGTAAAGTTCTTGCATTATAACCATTTCTTATTCTTCCTCCCCTCAAAGCTTGCTGTCCCACAGTTTAATATGCTCAAATACAGTTTCACCAATCTTGTTTCTCAAGCCATTTAAGTTTTGTAAAATTAATTTTTCCAAAGTCTCTTCAGGAGTTAAAGCAGGCATAGGTTCTAACTTTCCTTCTTTGTATTGTTGAATTAATTCCTCAACTTTCTTTTCTGTTTGTAATGTCAATTCCTTGTTTCTGGAAACAACATTTTCCGGTAAATCTGTATCTGAAATTGATGTTGTAAATCCGTTCCTCAAAAGAACAGCAATTCCTAATCTAAACAGCTTTCCTAATAAATCAATACCAATATCTTCTCCATATTTAGCGTAAAGTGCTCTTATAAGGGTCCCATTATCCTCGCCAATAGTTGATTTGTCAATAAAACCTTCAATTAATCTTCCTCTTTCAACCTTGACAGCTCTTCCATCTTTAGAGTTTCCAATAAAGTCAAAGTCTCTCGGCAATAATGCACTAAATACATCTTTGCCATCAACCTCTTTATTCTTTAAGATACCAAATTCAGTAACACCAATTGAATAAAGCATTTGAACTGCTTCTTCCTTTGTAAATGTCAATCCATTGGTTAACAAATAATTTCCAGTAATGGCATCATTAGTGCACCCAACAACATTGTAACCATTTTTAGGGGTAATAATATGACTTTGTACCTGCATTAAAATTTCAGCTTCAGCTCTTGATTCTTCTGTTTGAGGAATATGCAAGTTCATCTCGTCTCCATCGAAGTCGGCGTTGTATGGAGTACAGTTAGAGCTTAAAAAACCATTAACAAAGAAATTGTGAGTTGGTTCTGTTGTTGTTACATCATAAACAAAGGGTACATAAGTCTCTTTTATGCTCTCAATACGATCATACACAAATCCATTTATCTTGTTCGCATTTTTCACAACCCAGTCATCAAATCCAACAAAATCATTTTGCAGCCCGGGAACTAGCTTTTTTTTGTTGTAAACCCAAAATTCAATTTGTCCTCTCGTATATCCTGGTTTTATTTCTAGTATCTTTTTCACAGACTTATGTTTTTTAAATAATTGAACAATTTCATTATAATCATCTTTTCTTTTGCCTATTTGTTTTTCTTTTTCAAGTAAGTATTGATAAGCTAGTCTCGCGATATTGTCTTTTTCCATATCATAAATATAACCAATCTTACCAAGCAAATTCCTGATACTGACCTTATCATTAATGGATGCAATAGCTGTTTTAGTAATGCTTCCGTCTTTCCTGATATTCCCGTCTTCCTCCTTAATAAACCCAATTCTCACATCAAACCTGCTTAACAGCCCAGATATATCATCAATAAAGAGTTTGGCATAATTAAAAATGCTTTGAACTTTGCTTATCTTAAACACCAAGCTTCTCAAACTTGTAGCAGAAGAATCTCTAATTTTCAGTTTAGTCAATTCAGATCCAAAATAAGAAGCCAGGAATTCTCTTTGAATATAATCTGGACCCCTCTTGATCCATTTAGGAACACCATAGCATAATTTTGCTTTATCTCCATTAGGAGCTTCCAACGCAGCAAACAACAAAGCAAGCGGTTTATTTCTGACTTCAAAATCGTGCCCAGAACCTTTTATAATCAGCTTTTTCCCCTTAACAGTAACTATCTTGTTTTCTACAGTCTTAACATATATCTTCTCTGGCTTGAATCCCAAGCTCTCAATGTCTTTTTGTATCATCTCAAGGTCTTTCTTTTTACCCCTAAAAATAAGCCTCGCAGTATCTTTCTTTAGAATAAAAGTGCCGTCACCAAATAAATGCCCCAGTAATCTTGAAATTGTCATTACTCTTTGATCTTTTAAATTCAAAGGCAACAGTTTTAAATCACTTAGTACATTAATTGCATGTTTAAGATACGTTTCTTTTGGCGCTACCCACCTGATATCATCTTCCGAGACTAATTCTTTCTCCATTTCTTTGTACACAGGAGTATCCAACGGTCTTAAAATTAACTTGTCATTATTTGTTAACCTCTTGGCTTCCTTAAGACCTTCAGCAGTATAAAAAGGATGATCTCCAGTAGCTGTTACTTTTCTTCCGCTCTTAGTTTTAATTTCATAACATCTAGCACCATATTCCTCGGGCTTCAATCCCCAAAATTTCTTAAGCTCTGTTTTAATAATTTTTTTTCGTTTCTCATCATAAGTCGCTAGCTCAGATTCTTTCCAGCAGTTTTTTAATTCATCTATTGGTCTTTGTATTCCGCTGCTTAACTGGACTAAAGTATCAGGTGCAACACAAACTCCGGGATTTAATCTAAATGATTTTCCAGGTAAGATAACAATCTTGTGGCACATTATACTCATTCTGTGTAAACTTGGTTGTCTGTTAAAGACACAAACATCTCCTTGAATCAAATGTCTTTCAACAATACATCCAAGAGTCAGGTCTGCTAAAATTTGTTCTTTAGTTTCTTCAGTAATTTTCTTTTTCTTATTGTCTAAGGTTATAACATAGTTAGCACCAACATATTTCTTAGGCCCATTAGTAATTAATTCTTTAAGCCATTCAATGTTCCATGATGTAGCTCTCTCAGGAACAGTCAATTCCATTGCAACCGATTTAGGAATCCCTACTTCATTGAATTTAATCTTAGGATCAGGGCTGATAACCGTTCTTGCTGCATAATTTACTCTCTTACCCGCAAGATTATACCTAAATCTTCCTTCTTTGCTTTTAATTCTCTCAGAAAGAGTTTTCAACGGTTGTCCTGATCTATGTCTTGCAGGAGGTACTTGGCTAATTTCATTGTCAAAATAAGTAGTTATATGGTATTGTAATAAGTCCCATAAATCTTCAATAATGATTTCAGGAGCACCCGCATTAATATTTTCAAATAGTCTTTGATTAATCCTTACTATATCCCCAAGCTTATGTGTTAAATCATCTTCGCTTCTTTCTCCAGATTCTAAAGTAATGCTTGGTCTAACTGTAACAGGAGGAATTGGTAATAAAGTTAAGATCATCCATTCAGGTCTGGCATATTCTGCGTTATATCCAAATAGCTTAACATCCTCATCAGAAATTTTTTCAAGTCTTGCTCTAATCTCAATAGGACTTAATCTAACATCATTCTCAACATAACTGCTTGGTTTTTCAAATTTAACTTTAAATTGTTTGGCTTGGCAATGAGGGCATTTACTTAAATCTTTTAAAGTCTTAAATCCCTTTATTCCTTTGCCCTTAAGATCCTCTTTCATAGCCAAAACTTTTCCGCATTCCCTGCAAGAATATTTTAAGAAATTAAGGATTTGTTTAATGTATTTTATATGAATAACAGGTCTTGCCAAATCCATGTAACCAAAATGTCCCGGGCATTCCTTTAATTTAGAATTGCAGGTTTTACATCTTAAGCCAGGATCAATAACTCCAAGTCTTACATCCATCAATCCTCCATCAACAGGATATCCTTCTTTATCATAAAGTTCTGGCGTAACAATCTTAACACTTGCCATTTTCTTTGCAGTTCTAGGACTTAATAATCCAAATACAATGCTTCCAACTTTTTTATAAACATATTCATTAGTCATTTTAGTATTTACTCTTCAATATTAATTTCGGATAAATGCACAATGATTTAAGCTCATCCATTAAAAGCTTGAATGCGTAACTCAGTTCTACTGCAGTAATCTCAACATTGCTTCCGCATTTCAAGCATTGTTTTATATCCTTGAAAGTATCATTTACAGCCAACATCCCGCATTTTTCACAAACATAAATTATTGTTTTATCTGAATCAAATCTTTCTTTTAACAACAAACTTGCTCCATGAGCTACAAAGCAGTCCTTCTCCATTTCTCCAACTCTCAATCCTCCACCCCTTGCTCTTCCCTCAATAGGCTGTCTTGTTAATAACTGGATCCTGCCAGAAGCTCTTGCATGTAATTTGTTAGCAACCATATGTTTTAACCTTAAATAATACATATTCCCAACAAAAATTCTTGCTTTGAATTTTTCACCGCTCATTCCATTATAGAAAACTTCAGTTCCATTTTCTCTAAATCCCAAGCTCAATAATTCATTTCTAAGATCACTTTCTTTCTCAACATCAAAGGTAGTCCCATCAATATATCTTCCTGCTAAGCTTCCAACTTTACCTGCAACAACTTCAATTAAATGACTTATAGTCATCCTTCCAGGAATACTATGTGGTGAAAAAATTATATCTGGGGTTATTCCAGAAGCAGAAAATGGCATATTTTCCGCATCAATAACCATCCCAACAACACCTTTTTGTCCATGTCTTGATGCAAACTTATCTCCTATCTCAGGAATTCTTTGATCTCTTAATCTTATTTGCACAACCTTGTTACCTTCTTCATTTTCAGTAATCACAACCATGTCAACTACTCCACCTTCACCTTCTTTCACAGTTGTAGAGCTTTCTCTTCTTGTACTTGCAGCAATACTGAACTCTTCCATTTCGCCTAAAAATCTTGGTGGGCTTGTTCTCCCTATAACAACGTCATCTTCTTTAACTTTAGCACCTGCATAAACAATTCCATCTTTTTCTAAATGTTTGTAATCCTTTTCGGACTTATATCCCTTGACTTCTTTATCAGGAATATGGATCTCATCAGTTAATCCCCCACTGTACCTAAGCTCTTCAGCTTCATAAGGCCTGAAATAAGTGCTTCTAGCTAAACCCCTTTGTACAGATCCCTTATTTAGGATGATAGAATCTTCCATATTATATCCTTCAAAGCTCATTAAAGCAATTGTAACATTTTGACCTGCCGGATGTTTATCATATTCCAAAACATCATGCATGAAGGATTTAACGATAGGCCTCTCAGGATTGTGTAAAACACTGACATCTGTATCCATCCTTATCAAGAAATTAGTTGCATATAACCCAACACTCTGTTTCTGAATCTTACTCCCTCTGATAAGTCTAGATGAACTCCCAAAATTAGAATATGGAATCAAACTTGTTGTCAAGCCTAAAATAACTACAGGACTAATTTCTAAGTGAGTATGTTTTGAAGTTAAATCCTGTTCTTTTAATGCAATTAAAGATTCTTCCTCTTCTAAAGCATCTAAGTATTCAATAACTCCCTCTTTTAATAAGTCATCCCAGGATATCGCACCTTGAGTGAGTTTATCAATATGCTCACTATTCAAAAGAGACTTGCCATCTTCAACTCTAATCAATGGTCTTCTTAATCTACCTTTAGAAGTTTCAATGTAAATTTCATCTAGTTTAGAGTTGTAAACTAAGTTGATACTATCAAGAATTTTATCGCCAATTCTCTTCTCCTTGACTCTTTTAAGAAAATCATTAGGATTATCTACAGTTCCAATATATTTATTATCTAAAAATACATCAACCATCTTGTTTCAACCCGCAATTTTCTAAAATTTTCTTGATTTTTTCTTCAGATATTTCTTCCTGAGTAATGCTTGCTAACATAGCCAGATTTTTTCTTAAACCAATAGGAGTACCTTCTGGAGTTTCAATTGGCCCTAGCCTCCCCCAATGTGTGCTGTGCAAAGCTCTTGCATCAAAGTTTTCTTGTGTTGTTGATAATAGACTAACAACTCTTTGCAAATGAGACATAGTTGCAGTAAAATTGGTTCTATCAATATTTTGGCTTATACCTTTTCTTCCTCCAACCCAAACACCAGTAGCCATAGCGCTTTTGATTCTAGAAGTCAATAACTGGTCTCTAATAATGATTTTCACAGACTGAAATTTCCCTCTTTTTACAAGTCTCTGAAAATTGTAAAGCATATCTTGAATCAATGTTCTTAAATTAACTCTAAATAAGTCAGCCAAAAGGTCTCCGCTTAATTTTAATCTTTTATCCATATAGTGGTCCTTGTCACTTAATTGCAAATTACCTTTGCTAACTATCAAGAATCTCTTAATGTATTTACATAAAGTATAAGCCTTTCTTATTCTGTCTTCTGGTTTTATTCCTAGGTGAGGGAATAAATATTTATCAACCATCTCTGAAGCTCTTTCAATCTTCTCTTCCCTTGATTGTGTAACCCCAATTTTCTTTGCTATAAATTCCAGTGCATCTTCTTGTGTTTTTAGATCAATACACTCATAAAGGTTAATGAAAATATCATCGTAAGATTTGTCTTTAGAAATAGCATCTGAAATTTCCTGGTCTTTAATCAAGCCCAAAGCCTTGACAATAGCAACAACAGGAATCCTCTTCACCCTTGTAAATGAAAAATTTATGACCCCATCTTTCATCTGTTCAATAAGATGCGGAATTCTATAACTTCCTCTCTCAGAATACAACCTCGCAGTATATTTGCTAGGTCCAGTCTTAGCTTTGTCAATAAATAATTTATTAGAAGCTAAATCCTCAACAATAATCAAAACTCTTTCATTTCCATTTAAAATGAAATATCCCCCAGGATCATTTGGGTCTTCATAAGCCTGAGATAAACTTTCTTTGCTTAATCCCTGCAAGTGGCAATACTTAGATTTCAGCATAACCGGAATTTTACCTATGGGAACCGTAAAAGATTCTCTTTCAACACCATCAATATAAGTGCTTACACTCAAGTTAACAGGTGCAGAATAAGTTAATTTTCTTAATCTAGCCTCCATAGGAAAAACATTTCTTCTGCTTCCATCAGCTTCAATAAGCAATGGTTTCTCAACTTTAACCTTGCCTAATTTAATTTTAAAATCTTGAACTTCACTCGGAATGATAGTTGGTATAATCTCGTTAGCCTCATCAACAATTTCTTGCATTCTTTTATCCATGAAATTATTAAAAGACTTTATATTCGATTCTACAATGGAATGCTTTGAAAAATAATCTCCAATGACTTTTTTGTATCCTTCTACCATTTTATGCAACAACAATCCTGTAAAAATAAGATTCCCCAATAGTCGGGCTTTTCCTTATAATTTTAATGATATCTCCTTTTTCAACATCCAAGCTTACAATAGCCGGGTCATTTTTCTTGATTTTAGGTAATTGTTTTTTATCAATGTTGTATTGTTTCATTAATTCTTGAGTCTCTTCAAGAGTAAGCTTAACATGTTTGGGCACCAAAATATGTGTTCTCACGTCAAATTTGCTCTCTGTTTTTACTGCTGTTTTCTTTGCCATTTTTTATAAGTTCGGGCCGGGCAGGATTTCCATAAATTTGCCTTGGCAAACTTTTTTGAACCCGCGACCACTTGGTTAAAAGCTTCACCCTATAGTCAAGTGCTCTACCAAGCTGAGCTACCGGCCCATTCGCCCTGACCGGGATTCGAACCCGGGTCCCGGCCTTACTGCATTAACCCGACAGGGCCGGATGATAGACCCCTACACTATCAGGGCACACCTCTGAAAGAGTGATATGGAAGTAAGGATTGGATAAGTTTTTAAAAGTGATGAAAAAATTGGCAGTATGTTGAGATTTCTGCATAAATCTGTTAAAAAAGTCAGTTTTTTGATAATTCGTTAGCCCCTGCATTTTAAGAAAAACCTTTCTCAGTGCATGTGGGAAAATGGATAAATATATAAGCATTTCTATTACTCCGGCTTTGCACAATAAGTCTGTTCTGCACAAAAAGTGAGCTAGTTATTGTGCAAAGCCTATTACTCCTCAACGTAGATAAAGAGTCACTTCTTTACCAAATACTTTCTCAAATTCTTTAAGATACTTTTCAGTTAATGTTACTCTAGTAGGCATTTGCATACTGCCTGTGTAATCATAAAATTCTTTTAATTCAACCTTGACAGGTTTGCTAAATGTATCTTTCTTTACCTCTATCTTAATAACATTGCCTTTTTTCGATTCTTCATCTTCAACAAGGAAAACAACATTCTCAAAAAGGTAAGCCTTGCACTGTTTATCTCCATACTTCAAGACATATGCTGATTTTTCAACTGCATTTGATTTCCTCTTTTGAATGCTTTCTCCGACATTTTTAATGAATAAACGAGCAACTCTCCTAAGTTTTTGTGACTCGGCCTTGCTCAGTTTTTTCTTAATATCATGAACTTCTTTATATCTATCTAGTTGTTGTTTAGATATTTTTTTTTCATCTACTAGCTTTTTCAATCCCATTTCTGGCTTGCTCGTCTTCATGTTATGGAATACAAAAAGGTCCTTAACAGCATCTTCAATTTGTTTATGCATTTCCTTGGTTTTAATTAACTCTGATCTTTCTTCAAGAACATTAAACAGCTTTTTTATTCTCTGTAAATATTCCTGAGCTCCTTTCAATAATCTGTCAATCTCAGCACCCTTTACATCCTTTACAGTGCCGTGCTCAATATCCTTGTAATATTTCCTTATCTCCTCTAAATTCTTTACATATTTTTCCTCCAATAATTTTTCTTTTTGAACAAAAGTTTCTCTCAATAAGCTTATAGTTTCAGCTGGAGTAGGAGGATTCAATCCATACATCATTAAGGCTGCCTGAGCAGGATTTAACATAGCATAATACAAATCTTCTCCTACAACACTTAACAATTTCCCCCTAGTTCTTTCTAATAACTTTTCACCGAGTTCCATCTGCATATCAATCGCTTCAGAACTAGGCTTGATCCTACCCATTTTCAATAACAATTTCCAGGGCATGAAAACTCCTCTGTCATACAAAGGCACTCCATCTCTTAAAAACGTAAAAATAACAGGATTTGCATCTTTGACACTTTCCCAGAAATCAGTTAATATATAAGTTTGAATGTGAAATTGTTTATTCACCCCTGTAATTTTTGCAGCTTCTAAACCTTGCCCAATAATTATCGCTCTTAACTTATCCTTAAGTTCAAATCTGGACATTCTTTTAACATCAGTATCATCAACTACAACATAAACATCAATATCATTGCTTTTCTTATCCCCTCTAAACAAACTGCCTGCTGCAACATAACTAACAATATACTTGTCAAATTTTTTTAATACCATCGATTTATGAATCTCAGAGATTCTTATAGCAGCCAAGAAGTCTTTAGGGTCATATATTGTAGCGCCCATTGCAATCATCTGCAATAATTCATACTTACCATCAAAACAATTTTCTTTTAACTCATCTAATAACAACACCTGAACTTTAATTTTCTGATCAATAGTTTTAGCAATCTTGTTGACTTCAATGCTCGCCTTGTCTGCAAAATCAAATTTATTGACCTTCTTGTCTATTGGGTTGCTCAAAAGCATTAAAACATTAACAGCATCTTTATCCTCTGGCTGTTTAGGCTCATCGAAAGGCTCCTG
>JACOZR010000008.1:28640-34114 GCA_016181245.1 Candidatus Woesearchaeota archaeon
ATCGAAAGGCTCCTGCCCTTTCACAACATTTCTCGGAGGTAATAAAGCAATGCCGACAAGATTTTTCTTGTAGTCTTTAAGAACAAGATCTTTTAGATTTTCCAAATCTTTCTTAATCTGGTCAAATTTCTTCTTGATTTCTTCTGGAATATTAGAGTCTGGAGGAGATAAAGGATTCATGATAACCTATTTTCTTAGTTACTCTTTTTTAAATCTTTCTTTTTAAGAAAATAAAGTCCAATTGCACTGATTATGAAAAAAACAGTCAGTCCTAGGCTAATAAAGAATACTTTATCAAACGCAGGATTAATCCATTCTAATACAACTTTCTGAAGGGGTTCTACAAGAGAGGCTCGTAGCCAAGCTGTTTAGAGATAGTATCTCCTGAAATAGAATACTGCCCCAATTTATAATAAACAGCAGCCAATCCAGTTGCAATAGCGCCTTTAATAGACAAAGTATAAGCACTTTCTTTCCAATCCATGAGTCCAATATAAACTAATACAATTCCAAGAACAATAAGAACTATTGCAAGAATCAATGAATAATTAAAATAATCTCCATAAAGTTTTGCCTTATCAATAATTTCACTTACTTTTTGATCTATTTGATTTACCTGACTATCTAACTGCTGCTGTAATTCAGGTTGAGATTGAATAAATGCTTTAGGATCATCTGTAAATTGTTTAAATTGTATACATTCTTCCGTATTTGGATTGCTTTCACAGAGTTGTTTAAACTGATCAATAGATGTTCCAGAAGGTAAAGTAGATTGTACTAAAAGATCCAGATTCTCCGGTGTAGTGATAATCTCTTCTACAACAGTTCTTGTTTTGCCTTTCAGAGAATCAATAGTTCCCAATGCCGCTTGAGCAAAAATTCCTAATAAAAGTAAACTTAATCCTAGCCCAAAAAAAACCCTTCCAAAAAATTTGCTTAAGGATTGTAAGAATGCCATTAAAAACATTAAATGTTAACTCCTATATAAATCTATTTTCTTCTAAATAAAAAGTACACAATTATTACAATAGCCACTAAAACAACTAAAGGAATATCCGGTAAAAGTTTAAAGTGATTGACAAGCCAAACTCCTGCTAAAAGAAAAACTAAAGTTCCTAACCCCCAACCACTTTTATGCTGCATGTTTTTTTCAAGATGCCTTCTAAATTTTGGGTCTTGAAGCAGTTTTCTCATCCTCTTATCCACAGACTAATCACCTCTAAAATAAAATAAGTTTTTTCTTATTTAAGCTTAACTAAACTCAACATTAAACTCATCAGCCATTAATCTTTCGTTAATCTCTCCTCTTAAATTTTTAATAAGTAAATCTTTAATTTCATTTTTCTTAAAATTGCTTAACAACCAATAAAGTTTAATGAAAGTTGTTTCAGGAGTCATATCATTTAGATGCCCTAACACACCGATCTCCTGCATCTCTCTTTGGTTCGAATAAACATTGAGGTTGATTCTTCCGTAAATTGTTTGAGGAGCTAAAACAACTACAACTTTTTTCTTAATTAAATTTTTCAAAACATCAAAAATTTTCTTATGCTCTTTTGTGTATTTATCCAAACTAGTAGTAGGTAAATTTCCCATACCAGAAGCTTCAATAATTAGTCCATCATAATTCTTAAAAAACAAAAACTGTTTAGAATCCATATTAATATAAGACTTCAACAAACCAACTTTAATTTTTTCATTAAATAGTCTTAATTGCAAATTTCCATGATTATCTTTTCTAAAAGATTTATCGACATATTTAATTTCTCCTTTCTTGTAATCAACTAAAGCCCATAATTTAGAGTTAATAGGTTTAAACGCATCTCTTCTGGAAGTATGCATTTTTCTTGTTTTTAATCCAGGCAGTATAGCGCAGTAATCATCACTAATGCTATTATGCATGCAAATTGCAACATCTTTCATATCAGAATGAACTGCAAAGTAAACTGCATTTAATAAATTCATCCCGGCATCACTTCCACCCCTATCAGAACTTCTCTGTGATCCCGTCAATAAAACAGGCACATTCAAGTTTTCTAAAACAAAAGACAAAGCAGCAGCAGTATAATGCAACATATCAGTACCGTGAGTTATTATAATCCCTTTGGCCCCATTATCAATTTCTTTTTTTATTTCTTTAGCTAAAATATTATAATGGGCAATTCTCATATCCTGGCTCCACATGTTTCCAATAAACCTAGAGTTAATAGATGCAACATCATTCAGTTCGGGAAACATATTTACTAATTCTTCTGGATTAAATCTAGGAAAAACAGCACCAGTTTTATAATCAACTTCTGAAGCAACAGTTCCACCAGTATGTAAGATAGAAATTTTCTTTAGATTTCTATTAACATTAGAGGTAAAAAAAAATTTTTCTTTTTTATCTTTGGATATTAATTTTACTCTCTTTATACCTTTTTTATTTATTCCAATATTGTATCCAGAACCCAGCTTAATAGTAATATTCTCTTTGTTTTGTGATTGTATAAACGTGCCTTCATATTTTCTATCCTTCGTAACAACCTCTATTTTGTCACCATTTGCAAAATTCATATGAAATTATCATGGTAATTCGTATAAAAACTTATTGTAATTTTTATTTCACCACTTTAAGTTAGTCAATTTTAATTATTTCTTACAAAAAAACTAACGCAAAAACTCAAATCTTTACTCAGAAAAAGAGATCATCATTATTCTATAAAATATATTTTTACATAAACAAATGTTTATATATAAGAATAATCAAGAAAATAAAATAAATTAAAAAATTGGGCGTTAAAAATTTACTCAAACCATAAAAACGTCAGAAACGTTTATTGGCGTAAACGTTTATGATTTCGGCTTGTATAAATCATTGGGCTTAACTAATTTCTAAAGAGGTATATGTATATCTACCTTATAAATATTGTTATAGTGAAAACTATATCGTAGGATATATATACTGTACCATAACAATCAAGAAACAAACACAAGGGGGAGAGGAAAATGGATTTTTTAATACAGGATGCATTACAGACATCGAAAAACAAAGAAAGCTTCAGTCACTTTGAAGTTGGTAAAGCTACAATTAAAGTTGTAGGAGTAGGTGGAGCAGGTACAAATATGACTTCTTGGTTATACAAGAAAGGCATACAAGGAGCAGAAATTTTTGCTTTGAACACAGATAAACAACATCTTGATATTTCTGAAGCCGACAGCAAAATATTAATCGGTAGAGACTTAACAAAAGGTCTTGGTGCTGGAGGTTATCCAAATGTAGGTTCTGAAGCTGCAAAGGAAAATTTACATGATATTAAAGAATCATTAGCTGGTTCAGACATGGTATTTGTTTGCGCTGGTATGGGAGGAGGAACTGGAACCGGAGCTGCCCCAGTAGTAGCTAAACAAGCTAAAGAAACAGGTTCTATTGTTATAGGTACAGTTACAATGCCATTAAACATTGAAAAGGCAAGAATTGACAAAGCTGAATTTGGTTTACAACAATTAAGGCAAGTATGTGATACTGTTATTGTTATTGACAACAATAGATTAGTAACTATTGCAGGAAACTTACCTTTGAAGCAAGCATTTGCAGTAGCAAATGAATTGGTTTCAACAATGATCAAAGGTATTGTAGAGACAATTGCAGTTCCATCTTTAGTAAACCTAGATTACGCTGATGTAAAAGCAATTATGACAAACGGCGGAGTTTCCATCATAGGAATCGGCGAATCAGACACTGACGCAAGAGTAGACGAAGCTGTAAAGAGAGCTCTTAGTAACCCATTATTGGATGTAAGCTATGCTGGAGCATCAGGCGCATTGATCCACATAACAGGTGGAGAAGACTTAACTTTAGATGACGTAAGCAGAGTAGGTGAAGTTGTCTCTGATGCATTAGACCCAGACGCTCAGGTAATTTGGGGAGCAAGAATCTCTGATGATATGAACAACAAACTCAGAGTTATGGTAATTATAACAGGAGTAAGCTCGCCATACATCTTGGGAAAGCAGTCTTTCTCACAATCATCTGAAACTAGCAGAAGACTAGGAAATGAGCTAGGAATCGAGATGGTAAAGGCGCATAAAGGATTTCTCTAACCCCCTTTTATGCCTTTAGGGCTAATGCTCCCCAGCATTAGTCTTTTTTATTTTTTTAATTCTTTTTTATAATTCTACCCAATTGCTAGAATCTTTGACTAACCTATTCGATGATCTCCAAAGATAGGTATCCTTCAAAAGATGACCTACCAAAAATTCAGAAGAGAGATCATCATTAACTCTCTTAAAAGCCTTAATTTCAGAAGGATAAACAAAACCTAAAACAAGAATCTCACCACACTTACCAGACTTCCCAATGTTATCAGCATCAACTATAGCCCTGTCTGCACAAATTTGAATCTTGTAAATTGTCCTCTTTGGTTGTTTAAGAACATCAAATCTTGTAGGTGCAAAAAATTGAGCCAATTCTGGATTGTAAGTAGTAGAGATAAGTGGGGAAACTCCACACATACCAGTATGCATATCAACTAACCTAGAAATATCATGTTCATTTCCTTCTTCTATAGTTCTTTTAACTTCTAAAACTCTTTCAAAGTTGCTCGATTTAAGAGCCCGAGATGAAATCCCTTGCAATTGCATTCCAGCTACATCTCCTCTAAAAACTACAACAATATCTTCAGAATTTCCAATCCTATATCTTTGAGGTAATTTAGAATAATCAAAAGTTAACTGATTATGAGATAGCATAATACGTTAATCTTCCTTCTTCATTTCTTCTCTAACATCTTTAAACTTGTCTTTAATCTTGCTAAAAAATCCTTTGCTTTCCTTAATTCCTTCTTTAACAGCAGTTACATTCTCCTCTTTAACAATAGGAAAAGCACTAGGATTCATAGTAGAATTTCCATATTCATCAAAATAAGTTACAGTATTAAGCACATTTCTATTTTTCTCAGTAGCTTTTTCATCAGAATAGCCAATAGGAACAACGCTGACAATCTTGAAATGATCAGGAGTTCTTACAATTCTAGCAACTTCATCCTCATCAAAAGCGCTAATCCATGTAGCATTAACCCCCAAATCAGTAGCTTTCAATAAAATATTTTGAGTAGCAGCTGAGCAATCTTCAATTCCATAAGTTTCAGCTCTATCATTATAGAATCTCTGTAAATTAGTTAAATCACTGCAAACAACAATAACAGCAGAAGCTTGCCCAACCCAAACTTGATCCCTACAAGCCTTCCCAAGCTCTAACTTCTTAGAGTCATCAGTTACTACAACAAACCTCCAATCCTGCAAATTACCAGCTGAAGGAGCCTTAATAGCAGCTTCTAAGATTTTACTAATAACCCCAAAATCAACAGACTTCTTAGTAAAGGATTTTACAGAAAACCTTTGTTCTATTGCCTTATCAAGTTCCATTTTACAAAGATTTAAATTAGAAAAGGTATATAAAAATTTCCAATGGAATATTCCTCACTAGTCAAGGT
>JACOZR010000009.1 GCA_016181245.1 Candidatus Woesearchaeota archaeon
TAACTTTTTTTATAGTGGGGTGTTCAGCTTCAACACAGGATAATACTTCAACTATTCCAAATTCCACTGAAGTAAAAGAATGCACTATAGATGCTGATTGCGTTCCATCTTCTTGTTGTCATGCTAGTTCTTGCGTTTCAAAAGATAAAACACCAAGCTGTTCAGATTCATTTTGCACTTTAGAATGTGCTCCGAATACTTTAGATTGTAACCAAGGTTCATGCAGTTGTGTTAATAATAAATGTCAGGTTAATTTTAATTAAAATGTCAAAGGCAAAGGGAAGTAGGACCGAAAGAGAATTAATCAGTATGTTTTATGATACAGGCACGCATATAGCGTTAAGAGCAGCAGGATCTGGCTCAACACCTCTACCAGCTCCAGATTTATTAGTCGGAGGCAAAGGAAGAGTTCTGGCTATAGAATGTAAGGCAGGAAAAGACTCAAGATACATAAAAAAAGACCAAATAGAAGAATTAACAGAATTTTCAGCAAGATTTGGAGCAGAGCCCTGGATTGGAATAAGATTTGACAGATCAAATTGGCAATTTGTAAAAATAGAGCATTTAAAGATAAGCAAAGGCGGGAATTACTTTATCGACAAAGATATAGCTGCAAAAAACGGAATTTCTTTTCAAGAATTAACAGGAGTTTACAAACAAGAAAAATTATAGTTTAATAAGTTGTACTATTCATAAAAGCTTCTCTTTCTTTTTGTATTCAAGTCTCTTTTCTTCTTCTGGCTTATCTAAAAAATTGTCGCTTGAGATTACACTTTTACCCAATTTTTGCTCAATATCTTTCCTTGTTGAACCCGCAACATCACCTCCATCCTTAGCATCTTTCTTCAATTTTTGAAATTCTTTAGAATCACGCTCTCTTGTAAACCTTGTAGTTGTTACTTCCCCAAGCATAGTAAGAATAAGCTCAATATCATCCATATGATCTCTTAGATTTTCTTTTTTCAATCCTTTGAATGTTTTATATTCGCTCGGAGTCATATCAAATGTTGCCTTGGATATTTCTGCTGTAAGGATTGCAAATCCTTTTTCTGTTTTAACATCTCTTTTCTTCCATTCGTCTGTTAATTCATCTCTTATAGTAATGCCTCTTACTCTCTTTTCTATCCACTCATCAGAATAGCCTTTTGCTCTGTAAATTTCCTTCATTCGCTTCTGGGCTAATTCTGGGTCTTGTATTTCCTGCACTCTTTCATAACCTACTTGTGCTAGCCATTGTTTGAATGGTTCTGCTTTAGGGGATGGAATCGATTGGATAAGACGAAATGCCCCCCTTGTCGATACACAATTTAGGTGTTGCACCCCTCCAGCAGTTTCTATTGGAAGGGGGGTGGCAATTTGCCTCCATCCTTTAGCGAATCCCTCATCACGGCGCCTCATATCTTTCAAATAACCGCTGGGATCTTTTGAATCTGTTAAAACTACCACTATATCCACGGCAACAAACCACCATTCATCATTAAACCAAGTTCTTCTGACGTTTTTACCTTCAAAGACAACTAATGCTTTCTCCTTGTCCATAGACATCACTATGTGAACCTTTGTTTATAAACCTGGCGCGAGAGGTTGTCCGATGGACTAGTGAATTGAAAATATATATTACAGAAAACTATTTATTCTATAATATACTTACTAAAATCGATGTACAAGAAGTTATTATTGTTATTTCTTTTATTTTCAACTCCGGTCTATGCAAATTTAATTGTCAATGAGGTTATGTATTATCCTTCAGACGGGAATGAATGGATTGAAATTTACAATAATGCAAGTTTTTCAATAGACATTGCTCTATACAATTTTTCTGATTCTCAATCCACAGATGCAATAAAAACATGTCCATCTTTTTTAGGAACAACCATAATTAATCCAAATGAATATGCTTTATTAACTGACAAGGATACGTCTTTATACAACACGACTAGCTTCAACGGAACTAAGGTTTGTGTAGATGACAATTCAATAGGAAATGGTTTATCCAATTCAGGAGACACAATATCAATATTTAACTCAACATTTAACATTTCATTAGATTATTCACTAATAACCTCAACAGGTAGCGGTTACAGCTTAGAGTTAGTAGACTTTAGTAATGAATGGAAAAAAAGTTTAATAATAAATGGAACACCAGGTTACAAAAACAGTAATGTTTTCTTAAACGTTACAACTGAAAATATACTAAAGATTACAGAATTCTTAGCAGATCCTCAAGGATATGATACAGCAGCAATGCCAGACGGTGAATGGATTGAATTGTATAATGAAGGAAATGACAATATAGACTTATTAGGATTTATCTTAAAAGATAAAAACGACAATAACGAACTAATAATCACATCAACAAATGTAGAAAACTCAACTACAATAATAAAAACAAGAGAATACAAGGTTATATACAGAAATGAAAATGGAAAATTCAATTTAAACAATGATGAATTTGAAAAAATAAGACTCTACAACTCAAATTTAACATTATTAGATGAAGTTTCATATTCAACCACAAGAGAAGCAGTTTCATGGAGCAAAATAAAAGACATTTGGATTTTGACAGTTCCAACTCCGGCAAAGGAGAACGAGCAATCAGAAATAGAAGATAGTTACATAAAAATAAACAAAATACAAGATTTAGGAAGTGACAAAAAAGCAAAATTTGGTCAAAATATAAGAGTAGATGTAGAGATATACAAGGGGGATACAACAAAAAACAATGTCAAATTTTTCATAGAAAACAATGTAAAAGAAAGAATAAGCAAAGTAACAGATATCAATGTTTACAGTAAATTCTTAACATACGACTTAACAATTCCATTGCAAATAAACCCAAACTGCAAAAATGAATTTAATGAAACAGATTACACAATACAAGCAGAAGGTTTAAACGCAACAGTATCAACAGCAATAAAAATAGAAGGAATAACAAAATCATTATGTGAAAAAATAAAAGTAAGCTTGAAAGAAACAGAAGAGGTAACATATGAAATTCTAGATTACCCTGAAGAAATAATTTTCGGAAATACATCAACAATTAAATTAAAAATTACAAATAAAGACACCGACGAAAAAAGTCTGGAAGCCTGGAGCTACATTTACAAGGGAAACAAAGCTGTTTCTGGAGACAGAGAGGCAAATAAAAAATTAATAAAGATTCCATCAGAAAGTTCAATAATATCCGAGCTTACAAACGAATTAGTAGAAGAAATATCAGGAGATTATAAGTTAAAAATTAAAATCAAAGAAGAAGAAAGAAAAACACCAGAAGAGTTTACACTGGATGTGACAGTAAAAACATTAGCTAAAAATTCTGAAAAAGAAGAAATTATACCTGCAAATAACAAAATCAAAGAAACAGAAAATATGATAACAGGAAATACAATCTACCAAGATAGTAACATAAAAACAAAGAGATCTGCAATATTCTTTTTCACAGGAACTCTAATATGTTTACTGCTGTTAATAGCGATAAAAAGACCATTGTGAAAAGTTTATAAACACAAATTTTACAAATTTCTTAAGAATGAAAGAAATAAAGAGATTAAAATCAAAAATTGTAGAACATGGAATTAACACAGCATCTCAGGTAAAGGATGCCCTAAAATACAAGGGCATAAATCGCTCAATTTTGGTATTCGGAATTATTTTTTTTATAGCGCTAGGAATAGCATACGCACACAAGAAAGGTTTAATTACAGTTCCAGCAGCAATACTAACACCCGTAGATATAATAAGCGCAATTGTAATATATTATTTTTTAGCAGCAGTATTCTTAAGATTAACAATAAAGAGGGTAATAGCCGCTTTTGAAGACAACGTAGATGTTGAATACAAGCTTTTACTAAGCAAGATGTACTCTCTTTTTGTATACGCAATTGCTACAGTCCTAACATTATGGAAACTAGGTGTAACAATAGGAAATCTAGCAATATTTCTAGGCTTAATGGGTAGTGCTATAGCATTTACAATTAAAGATGTTTTAGTTTCATACTTGGCATGGTTTATACTACTAACTAAAAGGCCTTTTAGAATAGGGGATTTTATAAAAATAGACGATTATGAAGGAAGGGTTCAGCACATAGGAACTTTTCATGTAATCGTAGATGACTCCCCAGAAAGTTTTGATGAATTTATAAGAATACCCAATAAGTTGTTCTTAGAAAAACCAATTCACAATTATGGTAAAGGAAAAATACCTTTATCTATAAAAGTCCCAATAGAAAAAGGTATTGCAGACTATGATTCTTTTCTAAGTAACTTATCAATTTCTTTAAAAAAAAGTTTGAAAATAGAATTCTCAGATACATTGGATGCAGATAAAGAGAGAATCTATGTAAAAGTAGAATGCAATGTAGAATACCGGGATAGGAAAACAATTAGAGATACAGTAATAAAAACAATATTAAAAGAATACTCAAAATCAAAGGAAAATTAGTCTTCTGAAACATTTATAAATAGTGATAAACTCTAAAAGAAAATGGAAGAGATAAGCAGGAAAAAACTTGTTGCTCGGGTTATAGTTGAAGTAGCAGGATTTCCAAAAGAGCATATAGAGTCAGTTATAAAAAAATTAGTAGAAAAAATAAAAACTGAAGAAGAAGTTTTAAGAAGCGATATTTTCGAAATTAAAAAAATAAATGAATTTTGGAGCACATTCACAGAAATAGAACTAGTGTTTACAGATTTAGATCATTTAAGCAAGTTCTGTTTTGAATACATGCCAAGCTCAATAGAGGTCATAGAACCAGATAGATTCAGTTTAGATGCAAAAGATTTTGAGGATGTTTATAACGACATATTAGGAAAGCTTCATCATTACGACATGAATGTAAAAAACATAAAAGCTGCAAACATAATCTTCCAAAAAAAGTTAAACGAGCTGGGAATAAATGCAGAATCGCTAGTAAAACAAAAAAATCCTCAGCAAACAGAAAAAAAAGAAGTCTTGGTTGAAGAAAAAAAGGAAATAAAAATAGAAGAAGATATGTTAGAAGAATCAAATAAATACGCAGAAGAAGAAATTTTCTTCAAGAAATTAGGAAATAAAGTTTAATGCTTATTCTATAAAACATAAAACTATTTAAGCAGGTGCTAAGTCACTAAAAGCAAAAATGAGCGAAGCAACCTGCTATAGAGAAGAAAGAGTGCATTATGGCAATCACATGGCTCTTGTAGAGGTCATGTATCACGCAAGAGAGCTAATCCATCATGCTAGATTTTTAGAAAATCTAAGAGGCAGTCATGGAATAGAAAATTTAGCCAGACAGATATACAGAGAACACAATACACAAGGCAAACATCCAAATTTTTCAGAAGTGCTTAGAGAGTTACAGGGATATAGGGCACGTGAAGACATTCCAGAAATAATAGGGGAAGTAGAGCAAGCAAGGCTAGTATTAGAATCATTGGTTGGCACAGAAGCATCTGTCGTACTGGTCTAATTACACTTAGCCTCACAAACTGAGCAGTCATATTTTTGCAATATAGAACATTTTTTCTCTTCCCCATTCTCTAAATAGGTACAACATACTTTAAGCTCAGTAGTATTAAAAACAACTTGATCAGATGGTCCATAGGCAACTACACCTTCTCTGGAGTTTTTTATTAACAATCCTCCAGAAAATAGTAAAAGGGCTATAATTAAAACAACAAGAGTTGATCTTTCCATTTTAGTAAATCACCCCAATTAACACTCTCTTTATCTGGTTAAATCTGACTTTTTCAGGATCTGGTTGCGAATTGTTGTCCCCTTTCACAATAAAATAGTCACCTTGCTCATCTTTATGCTTTTCTATTACCCTATGGATTATCACAGCCCCTTGTAAACTCTCTCTTCTGCTCTCATAACTTACAATATCTCCTACCTCAATCTGATCTGAGCTTTCAGGAACAATTTGCAAAGCATTACTTCCCTCGTCTAAAAAAGGCACCATAGACTTTGTAGGGGCAAATCCTGCCCACTTAGCGTTCTTTATTTCTATTACTACTCTATCTTCGTATATATGGATCTGATCTTCCTTAATTCTGTCAGGAGGTGCAATCTCATCTCCTCCAAAAAAGAAAGTCTGGCTAAAAGGAACTTCAACTCCTCTAAAATCAGTAAAATCAATAAAAAGAGCTCCAAAAAAAACTATAACAGAAATAACCAAAACAACAAACAAGAAAATATCAATTTTCTCCATAACAAAGAGTCTATCTCTTCTTTAATAAAGATTGCGCTTCATTAATTGATTTATCTAATTCTCTTTCTAAAGCCTCATCTTTCTTAGATCTCTCTACTGGTTTGTAATAAGACTTTGTTTCAGCAGTATTTGTTTTTGTCGGTTCATAAAATGTTTTCTTTGTCTTCGGAGGAGCTTTAACAAACCTACTATAAATAATATAAGCAAGTAATATCAGAGATATTAATGCAATAACAATCCATATCCATAATGGCAATGTTTCTTTTTTCTTACAATCAGCAGGGCAACTAACTTCATCTTCATCTTTTTCACAAAGGCCATTGTTACATTCGGATTTAGGAGTTTCAATTTCCTCTTCCTCGCATTTGCCAGTAGCAGCATTACAAACCTGAGAAGCTCCAACACAATCACTATCTTTTTTACATCCTTCTTCCCCCAGAGGCACTATACTAGTTCTAGGCAGGCAGAATCCTCCCTTAACAATATCACATGTTTCATCAGCATTACAATCAACATTAGACTTACAAGATTTTATTGTTTGATTAGTAATACATTGTGAACTTGCCACATCACAATATTCCTTAGGAATATTACATTCATTACTATTTATACACTGGGGTTTATTACACTTACAGCTTAATACATCACATGATCTCCCACAATCTTTCTGAGCACCTTCTTTTATTGTATCAATGCTAGAATCACATTCTTCCCCTAATTGAAGATCAACAATAGTATCTCCGCAATACCCATTACTTCCAGTTGTTCCATTTACAATAAATCTAGGAGCAGTTACAGTTCCTTCCTTAAGTGCCAAATAGGTAGCAGATGATGTAAAAAACTCACTGCCATCTAAAGAACCATTAGTATCTGCAGAGTCTCTTACTTGTCTTGATTGTAACCATAGCAAAGCCTTAGTAACATTATTTTGATAAGCCGCATTTCCTTTAAGAGCATCAACAGCCATAGAAGTTATAAAAATATTATTTCCAAAATCTCCATTAATCCCTTGTTTGTTAGCTAAAGTAGAATAAAATCTTTCTTTATTGGTTAATTTTGCTAATACTGCATTATACAATGGGTTATCAGAAGCACTGTCTTCTAAATAAGATATACCATTAACTTCTTTATTCAAGGAATTTAATGCCCATGCAGCATAAAAAGAAGATTCTGAATCACACCCATTCAAACCGTAACAGGCATTATCTATTTTTAAACTAGCACTGCTTCCTTGTACTTCCTTGCTTATAATAAATTCATTTGCATTTTTTTGTCTAATCAAAGAAATAATAACATTACTCCCAATTGTAGGGCAGTTTACACTAACTGTTTCTGCAATATCAACATTTCCTAAACCCCTTTCAACATCAACCCAGTTGCCTATTTTCCTTCCATCTAGCACAAGTTCCTCATTCCCATTTACATTAACACTAATTTCTTTAGCACCTTTCTTTAAAGTACAAACTCCCTGTCCTCCTGAAGTAATCTGAACTAACCATTTACCAACATAAGCATCTCTCAGGCTTCCATTAAGCCAAACCTCTATGTTATTTGTATTTTGATTTAATTTACCTAAAGCAAACAAACCGAAAGAAGTTTCCTTCACACTGCAGCTTCCTTTAGGAAAGCAATCAGAATCTAAATTTTTTTGAAGAAAAACAGTTAAAGGAGTATCAACCCTAAATCCATTGGAATTTAATGCTACTAACCCCATAGAAACTTCTTCTACACTCTCATCTCCTTTAGTTTCATTAGAAAGCCAATTCAAAGCATCTTGTTTGCTGTAAGTTTCTGCATAAACAAGAGGAATGGCTAAAACTATGAAAAACAGTAAAATAATCCCCTTTTTCATAAGATTAAAAAAGAAAATTTATTAATAAATGTATCTGTTTGTTGAGATGTAAAGTAAGATGCAGGGTTTAAGTTAATAACACGACAAAAAGATAGATTTAAAAATGTTTTATAATATAAAATTATAAGATAAAAGGGGTTCTTTAAAATATTATTTATTAAAATGGCAAGAAGACACAACAAGACACCAAGAGTACCTGAAGTACCAGATATCTTACATCCAAAAGTTGTTGGCCAAGAAGATGTGGAGTTTGATGAAGAAGATGGATTAGAGACTATAACAAGAAATGAATTTAGAGAAAGATTAAAAAAAATAAGAGGAGAAGAACAATCTGTTGAAGGTCCAAGATATGTTCATGATTTAGGTATTGGTAAAATACTTCAGCAAGGTACTGAACTTAGTATTCCACGTTGGGAAAAAACTGATGATAGAGGTTGGGAGAGTACTAGAAGAACTGAGTATACTCACGCAACAGTCTCAAAAGCTATAGAAAAAATTTTTACAGTTCCATCAGACTTAGCAACAGCAAATTATAGACTGGCTGTTTTTGATTATTTATTAAATAATTGGTCAGGATTTGAAAATTTTAATAGAGTTTTCCAAAATTTAAATTCTTTAATTGTTCAAGGACTTCAAAGAAGTAGTCGTGATCATGAAAAAGATGTTTGGGCAAGGGTTTCAGATTATGGTCTTATATTTGGTATTACAGAGCATTATATTCCTTTTGGGAAAGATGCTCCAGAAGCACTACAAAAAATGGATTCTTACTTCAAAGCCTTAAAGCAATCTCATTCACATAAAAAAATGGGCGAGCTAGCCAGTAAGCTAAGTAAACCCTATGATATAAATTTAAGAGTAAGAGTTGACCCTACAAATGAAGATAAATACGATAATTACCCATGGGTTGTTTCAGCGTCCGTAGTTAAAGCTTCAGAGTTTGCCGGAGAATTTAGGGATGAATTTAAATTAGATCATAGATACGAATCGAGAAATGGCTATGATGAATCAAAGAGTCCAGTAGAAAAGATTCTTCAGCGGGCAATAGAGTTGAAATACGATCGACATCTTAGTGATACAGCAGGTTATATATCTGCAACTTTAAGATTATTTGAACCTATGTTAATCTACATGGGGTTCATAAACTTTATGAGGGAACAACAAAAAAGAGGAATAGAATTCTGCAGGCCTCATTTCTCAGATAAAGAAGGCATTATACTAAGCGCAAAAAATCCACTAGTTACAAATGAGCCAGTAATTGGCAACGATATACAATACTCTCATGATAGAACTGTAAAAGTTGTTACTGGCCCAAATAACGGAGGGAAAACCGTTTACATAAAAACTGTAGGAATGATTCATGCTTTGGCACAAAGGGGGTTTTATGTTCCAGCTTCAAAGGCAGAACTAAGATTTGTAGATGATGTTTATACCCACTTTGTAAATCCGGATGATATTGCTAATGCCGAAGGAAGATATAAAAATGAGATGAGAAGAATGGATGAAATTTTCAATTCAGTTACACCTAATAGTATGGTGATACTTGATGAACCATGCGGAGGTACAACTATAGAATCGGGAGAGAAAGTTAGTCGGGAATTTCTTCAGGCTTTTGGTACACTCGGAAATTTAACATATTTAACTACCCATATGGGTGGTCTTGCAGATGCAGTAAATTCTGGGATTATTCCTAAGTCCAATAATCTCCACATGCATATGGAAGAAGACGGAACTCCCACTTATCAGCTAAGAGAAGGAGCGTCTCCAATGCATTACGGTGATTTTATTCCTAAGCAAATGAATTTAGATCATGCTGCATTATCCCGTAGGTTAGCTCAAAGAGCTTCCCAAGAAGGGTTTTCATTCACATAGTAAACAAAATATTTTCATTTCCAAATATTTTATTAATAAGTCTTTCTATTAATGCTTCAAATGGAGTTTATAGGAAAAGGTAAAAGGGGTAAAGTTTACTTAGAAAAAGGCATAGCAACAAAGTTTTCTCAACAATTTAGAGTAAAAAATGAAGTTTATTGGTTAAAAATATTAAATAAACACAAAATTGGTCCAAGATTAGTTTCATATACTGAAGATTCTTTTTCTTATAAATTTGTAAAAGGAATAGAAATAATCCCTTGGGTAGAAAAGTCAAATAAGAAAGATGTAATAAAAGTTTTAAAAGAAATAATAAAACAATGTGAAATTTTAGATTCTTTAAACGTAAACAAAAAAGAAATGAATCACCCTTATAAGCACATTTTAATAGAAAAAAACAAACCAATGATGATAGACTTTGAACGCTGCAAAATCACAGAGAATCCAAAAAATGTTAATCAATTTTTTCAATTCCTAATAAACTCAAGAATGAATTCTTTGTTAAAGGAAAAAGGAATAAACTTACAAAAGAAAGAAATTCAAGATTTATTAAAAGAATATAAAAAAACTAGAAATAAAAAAATATTAGAAAAAATATCAAAGAATTTAGACTCGGGGTAACATAAGTGTAACTCTAGCTTCTAATACGGGAAGACTTTCATCAGTATTAGAACGTATAGTCACTTTAGCTATTGAAAGAACTTGTTCGCCATCACTTGATTCCAACTTGTATACTGCAACTCCTTCTTCCATTCCCCAAATCCAGTATTTCACTAATCTTTGGTTGATACTTTCTTGTTTTTGAAGCATTAATTTAGCCACACTTGCAGCTTTGTTTAAGAAGTAATCAGCATCTTTAAAAATTGGGTCGTCTGGGAGATTATGATCCATTCCAGTTGGACTATATTCTCTCTCAAATAATAGTTTACTTCTTCCCATATATCATTAAAATAGAAAAATTATTTAAAAGCATTCATTTAGATTTTTTCTTAATTTTTTTCTGTTCTTGACTAAGTCTGTATTTCCTTAAGGTATAATGAGCAGGATTTTTAATTAACTTGCAAAAACCATCAGGTTTACAAATTTGAAGACCAACATAATACTGCTGATTATCACAGTTAGGGGGTAATAACTTTTGTTTCTGTTTTGTATGCCAGCTTAATTGCCCTCTAATATAACTTTCTCTTAAAGGCTCTGGATTTCTCTTGTTCCATTCAAAAACAAGATTTTCAACCTCTTTTTCCCCATAACCAGTATTACTTAAAAAATTTAATAAAATAAACAAAAATCTTTTTTTCCCATCACTTAACCCGGATAAGCCAATCTTCATGCAGGGAGGAAATAATTCTTCAGGAATCACATTGTCTATTTCATGATGAACATAACTTTTTGTCTCTTCAGTTTTTTCACTTGTTTGAGAAGGCAATTTCTGATTCCAGTCAAAAGCCTGAGTTATCAAATGTGTAGCCTCCCCCTCTTTAAAATTATCTAAATAGCCAAGTTTAGCCTCAACTTTGTCAATAATAGCATCATTTCTAGAAAAATCTAAAATATTTTTAGGATCAATAGGTATTGAAACCAATCCTGATTTTTCATTCACAGAATAGGGAGCTCGAAACATATGTCTGTTAGAAATCAAAACTGTATCAATGTCTACTAAAGCAAAAGGATTAAACACTCCATTTTTAACTAGCTCCTCTTTGTTAATTCCAGAACTCTTAATCAAGTTGTCAATAGTTGTACCTTTCAGTAAATAAGCAGCCAAATGATCCTTAATAATATATTTCAAGTATGAAGCAATAACTCTAGGCCCTTCAGGAAAAAGGAGATTAGTATCAATATCGTTAACCTTTTTAGGAAATGATTTAAAAGATATCCCTAAATGAAAACCCTTATTTCCAGAAAATTTTAAGGAAAAATTATTAAGATTATGAAACTTTAAAGCTTCAATAATCAAATAAGTAGTATACTGAGAATAAAGAAAATTACTACTGTCAACATCGATTATTAAATCCCAACCCCCTCTCAGGTTATCCAACTGTCTTTTATTCATGCCCGCTTCCAATAATAAAGGATCGCTCCATAATTCTTCAGAAAAGTGAAAAGAAGTAGCTCCAGATCTTACTAATTCCAAAATATCGTTTTCAAATTGTAATATATCTGGTCTTTTTCCAAATCCTTTTTCTCCAAATTTTACAGCAAGCTCTCTATTCTTGGCAATACTAAGAATATGCTTCTGAACATCCTTTCTAGAGTAATATTCAATTATTTCCTTCATCTTCTAGAAAAATTAATTATAAACAGTTTCCTCAGAAGATTCTTCTTGAGGCAACTGACTAGGCTTAATTCCAGATCCTTTATCTCTCTTGAACTTAAAAACAAAGAAGGCAATTCCTATTAAGCTTATTGGTATAATAATATACCATATGCTGATATCAATACCCCCCTTATCGCATTTTTCACCGCCCTCACAATCAGGATCACAGAGATTAGGACCAGGATTACAAACTCCATCTGCAGCATCAGGTTTGCAGTCTTGTCCACAATTTAAATAATTTTCATTTTCTCCACATTTATTATCTGGAACACAAGAAACTGATATGCTTACAGGAGATCCTTGAAATTTAGTTAAGGTTGCAGAGTCAATAACTGTTGTAGGAGAAAGAGAATAATATCCAGAAGATAATAATCTCATCTTATAATTAAAAGATGCCACGCTTCTAGGACTTATAGTTTCTTCCCATTTCAAAAATGAAGCCTTGATACCGTTAAATAATCTTGTTTCATGCGGTTCAGATGGCTCAATCATCTGTATACCATTTGGAAGTTTTTCTTCGATAGAAAAAATCCTTTCATCACTATAAGGATTATAAACATTTATCTGAACACTTATAACATCTCCTGCCACAGCATTCTCTTGAACATCCCTGACTACTTGAACACTTTCTTGAGAAAACACAGGTAAAGCTAGAATAAGTGCAAAACAAACAAACAGCAATGCTTTTTTCATCTTTTAGCCTCAAAAGTTAATTTTTCAATAATAGTAGCAATAACTTTTTTAGTCTTAAAAGTTACACGTGATCCCTGCTTTATAACACTTTCTTCAACTCTTTCACATCCCTTTATCTTGCTCATTTCAGGACAAAGTGCTTTTCCATTATCATTATAACAATTGACAATATTTTCGCAATAAGGATAATCTTGGGGAGGCAATCCCCCTAAAGTTATAGGATCTGCATTTCCAGTTGTATCAATAATAGTATATTTCCTGTCTATAGGGAATTTGACAAGAGTATATGCATGATTCGTGGCTTCAGCAAGGTAAATATCACTGCTTCTAAATCCTAACTTTCTCAAAAGAGTAACTACGGCAGCACTATAGTCTACACAGGTTCCAGTAGACAGTATGTTTATAGTTGCTCCCGCATGAACATCTTGCAATGCAATGTTATTTTTGTCTAATCTGGTATCAGAAAGCCATTCTCCTAAAACCCTATTTTCTGCTGTAGTCTTGCATTGTAATAAACTTAAATCAGTATCAGTTATAGGCAGAGGTCCTCTGGTATACAGCTGATATTGTTCCGGGCACAACTCGCTTACACCATAACAGCACATTTCAGAATAAAAATAATCCTGCATGTAAACCGCTCCATCCCCAATACTCTTTATAATGTACAACGCCTGGCATGTTTTCACGTCATTTCCAGAATTGACATTGGCAAAAGAACAAGATCCGGATCTTTTTCTGTCTAAAAGAGGAGTGCCATCACAGCAACTTATAGCATCTTCGATAATGTAATCTAAGTCCTCATCACATACTTCAAAAAGATCACAAGAATTGCTTCTAGAGTTAATTGCAAGAAGTTCTCCCTCTTTAGAAGGCCATTTCTTAGTACATATAGTATCTTGAGGAGCATAAATTGTTGATGTTCCACCACACTTTTCTTTTTTATTAACTCTAATATTTACAGTATCCTTTGAAACAGCACCCTTAACATCAGTAACTTCTAATGTAACAGTGTAAACCCCAGGTTTGGGAAATTTTGTTTTTGTAATCTTTCCTTGCCCTAAAACATTTGCTCCTTCTTTCCAAACAAATGCACTGCTTAACGAAGGTAAGTTTCCATCTGGATCGTAAGACTTTGATCCATCTAAAACAACATCTTGGTTAATCAAAACAGTTTTATCACTTCCAGCATTTGCCCTTGGGTATGCATTTGTTTGAGTATCTGATTGAGTTTGCATGACACCTAGACTAAATACCATGCTGCTAGTTTTTTCTCCATCAGAAGCAAGAATTGTAATTACTTCAGTTCCTTCAATTCTGGGAAAGCATGAAAAAAGATCATTGGCAATGTCACATTGAACAATTTCCGAATTATAGGTAGAAAGCCCATTATTAAACGTAAAAATCAAATCTTTGCCTTCAGGATCTTCTGCATATTGGTTAAGGTCCATTGAATCAAAAGGAGCATTCAAGGAAGGTATTTGAGATATTGTAGGGGGAGAATTCACAAGTGAAAGATCAGAAGATTGAGTGCCCCCACCAGCAGATAAACATCCTCCCTGAGAGCAGAATGAACCTTCAGGGCATCCACAAGTTTCACAGGAATAAATCAATTGTCCATTTTCGCAGTATCTCGGTTTTCCTAATCCCCCAGAATTGAAATCTGAACAAGCACCATAAGGAGTTCCATCAGAACATGTAGTCCCAGTATTCATCCTGTTTAGAGATTGAACATTAGAAACACAGCAAATTCCATTGTCACACGGAACAGTCAATTCTAGTTCTATTTCATTAACATCACACGAATTCTTGCATTGACCGCCAACGCCTTGGCAGCTCGCATCATCTTGCGCATATACAGAAGAAGCTAACAGAACTAGTAATAAAATGAACCACCTCATAAATAAACAGTTTTTTGGATTTTTAAATACTTTTTCTTTTAGGATTTTTTTAAAAAGAGCTTGGCTTCTTAGCGAGTATAGAACAATTTAAATATCTATTAAAAGATAATAACTTTTATGAAAAGAGGTTATTTTCTATTAATATTTCTCATATCCATATTATTTATTTCAGCTTGTCAACCAATAGCTAAAAACATAAGTGCAGAAAGAAGAAGTACTTCACCTGGAAGTTCTTCTCAACCAGTTTTACCCCAAGAACAAGAATCTCAATTAGTAATAGAATGTGCAGAAGAAAACAGCTTAACAAAATGCAATAGTTTAAACCCAGCATTAAAAGCAGCAGTATCTGAACAAATTGCAATTAGCACAAATAATCCCCAATTATGCCAATCTCTAATCTGTAAACAAAAAGCAGTTTTCTTTTCCTGTTTAGATCAAGGAAAATCAAAAGAAGAATGCTTTTTATCTTCAGTACAACAATCAGGAATACCTCAAAATCCTAACTTCCAAAATGGTAATAGGCTCCACATAGCTTATCCTTCCTTACAAGGTGTAAAAGAATTAACCATATTCAAGTTAGAAAACTCAGGCAGTTCTGCAAATGGATGTAATCTAAAGCTAGAAGCAGGACAACCAGATAGTTCTGTACTAGAAACAAAAATATCTTATGACTTAGGATCAATAATAAAACATCAAGCAGGAAATGCTATATACTCAGCTAAAGAAGGCACAGATTCATGCAATGGGTTATGTAATGACTTGCAAAATCCTCTTCCTCTAAACATGAAAAAAGGTTGCAGATCAAGCAACTGTAATATTCTAGATAACAATGACTTAAAACCAAAAGCAGATCTCTTATGCGGTCAAGATAGTAAGTGGTACTTGTGCGACCAAGACGGCATTAAAACATTTTCAAATGCAAAATCATACTTATGTGATGGAAATACAGGAACATGGGAAGAAATAAAACAATAATCTACATACTAGCATTTTTAGTATTAATCAGCATGGTCTCGGCTGCATCTATAACTGGAACAGTTCAAGATCAGTATGGAGCTCCTTTGCCAGCAGTAATAAGGATAGTTGGAACTCAAGTTGGTACTCAAGCAGATTCACAAGGCAGATTTTCTATATCCAGCTCAACATTAAGCTCAGGTAGCCATCAAATTGAAGTTTCTATGATAAGTTATAAAACAAAGATAGTAACAGCCAGCACCTTAAGACCAACAGCAGTAATTCTGGAAATAGAACCTATTCAACAAGAAGAAACAGAAGTAACAGTTCCTTTAATAAAAATAAAAGCGCAAATACAAGGAGATAAATTTAACAGAATATACGGGACATCTAATTTGCAAGAAGTTACAAATCCAGACCAAGAATTATTGATAAGTCCACAAGATACAATCTTATTCGATGCTTCTAAAACAAACAAAGAATCTCAGTATTTCACATGGTATGTTCTAAATAGAAGAGACTATGACTTAATCTCAACCCAATCCCAGCAAGAACTTCTAAGTAGCTTAGTCAGTTTTTCAAAGTCCACAATACAATTTAAGTCTTCTTTCACTTCAGGTTTTGAAGAAGGAGAACATGCAGTAGTTCTTCAACTTCAAGACGTTGAAAATAATAGATACTACTTTGAAGTTATATACATAAAATCCAGTTCAACTATTGAGCCTCAAATTGCCTCTACTACAACCCCAGTTACACAAATACAGCAACCAGTTATCCGACAATCAAGTTTAATATCCAATTTATATTGTATCCAGTCTATAGAACCAACAGTTTGTAATCCAGATAATAAAAATGAGTGTATAGCTAATCCTTTTTATAATAATTCAAGATTTAATAATAGGGTATATATAAACGGTCAAGAGCAATCTATGATTACTGGGTCTGCTATAAAAGAAGAATCAACAACAAATAAACAAAATGAATGCATACCTGACGAGCCGGGCAAAATAAAGATTTATTCTTGTGAAAATCCAGATGGATTAGTTCAAGATTGCCCTAAGGGTACGCTATGCAAAGACGGGAGTTGTAAAAAACCTGTTGCATATCTTGGAGCAAAGTTAAAGTTAAAGCCCGGTTTACAAATTAATGCGGACTATGTTTGCTCAGACAGTAAAACAATCCTTTATGGAGGTACATATTACTATAGTAAAAGTTCACGTTCCAAACCAGAATACGACTACTTGAACGAAGAACAAGAATGCGCACGAGCAATGTCGACACATAAACAAGTTATAGCGAATGAAGTTCCTGCAACAGAAGAAAATTTATGCAGCGGGTTACAAGAATCAGAGTGTAAGGAATTATACAAGACACGCGGTTGTGCCCCAATATACAGTTATTACAGAGGATATCTAAGATGCGATCAAGACGCATTTAACGGAATTGGTCCTTTTGATCCCTCTAATCCTACAGTTGACATATTACTACAGAATGAGTATGCAGAGAATGGATTTGGTATCTCCGACCTGAATTTATTTTATTTCAATTTCTATGAAACCCGCAGGCCTGCTTGGATTATAGAAGCAGAATACGAATTTAAAGATGGGTATAAGTACTTTGTTAAAGAAGATGGCAAAATTAAAAAAGTTAGGCTTACTTATTCTAGTGATCAAAGACCTATGAGTGAAACAATTGCAGAATCATATGTGTCTTTTAAGGGAAGAGACGGCTACGTAACCTCGTATGAAGAAACTTATCATAAATCTCTTGTAGAAGCAAATAAAATGTGGGATGACCTCCCTCTAGAAGTAAAGCGGGTTTTCACAGATGTTACATTTGCAGATATGCCTGGGTATGAATTCAATCCAGCATCTGAATCTGATAGAGAGAAACTAAAGAAAATAGAGGATATAAAGAAAAAATATTCAAAAAAGTAGATTGTAATAAACTTAATTAAAAAAGGTTGATTAGAATAGCTAGAAAAAAAGATTATAACATCATCTAGAATTATCTTCATGAATCATAGCTTCAAGTTCTTCATGAATAGATTGTAATGTGTTATATGCACCAGAAACCTTTCCTTTCATGAGATCTCTAAGACTTTCCATTTCTTTAATTTGATTTACAAGAAGTTCAACAGTATCCTCAGTATTTTTCTTAACAAGAGTTCCTGCTCCCACACCAACAATAAAATCCTTTGATTCCCCAATTTTAGCTTTTGTAAAAAGGTTATGCCCTAAATGAACTAAAATCTCTGTATCTTTTTTAACATTCTTTAATTCACTAATCGAATTTTTTAAAAGACCCAGGTCTACAATTTGTTCTTCAACATTTCCTAATTGTTCTTCAAGTTGAGAAACTTGTTGAGAAAGAAGCTGAAATTCAGCATATTTACTTTGAATTTCCGTTTTTAGGTCCATCTGTTTTTTTGGTTGATGATTTTTTTGAGATTTCATTAGAAACTTTCTCCTTTCTTATCTTTTTAGGTTTAGTACCACTTGACTTAGCTTTTTTTCTTTCAGTAATAATAGCTTCTGCTATTCCTTCGCCGAGGTTTTTTATTGTCAGCAAGCCGAATCTTATTTTGTCGCCGTCGGTTTGTTTCAGAACCGTGAAATCTTTGAAAGATTCGTTGATGTCCGGAGGCAGTACCGGAATGTTCATGCGTTGACACTCATCAATGACTTCGGCTATTTTTTCAGTATCTCCAGCTTCGGCTGTCAGAACGGCGCACATATATTCGGCTGGGAAGTTGGCCTTCATGTAAGCGGTTTGGTAAGCGACACGACCATAACAGGCGGCATGAGCTTTGTTGAAACCGTATCCTTGAAAAGGTTC
>JACOZR010000010.1:0-6129 GCA_016181245.1 Candidatus Woesearchaeota archaeon
AGCCTGAATCCTTTCGAGATTCTTAAGATGCCTATAAACTGTTCTGATTTTCCTATCATTTCGGAGCAGGAAAACCTTAAAATCTTCCACTTGCCTAGATCGTTTCCTTTCCGGGCAGTCCAGACTTGAAAGATCTTTAGAAGGGTTTCCGTCTCTAACCCTTGTTTTCACCTCACCAGATTACTCCAAAAACCGGTCATTTGACAACCGTTTTAAACAATGGTAACCTGTTAATGTACCTTGCTAAAGATATTGGATTTTTTGGCTGTGGCTCAGCAAATATAGGGGCTTTCCAGTTAAATGAAACAGAAATCTATGATACTTTAAAAAAAGGATTTAAGTATGTAAAAGATTCAAAGAAAAAAGTAATGATAACACATGTTCATCCTGCTGATTCCTTAATAGAAAGATTTACATCTATATTCCCTGGAAGCAAAGGAGTCACAAAGGCAATAAAAGAGATGAAGCCAGATTTAGTCTTATGCGGTCATGTTCATGAGGCAGAAGGAATTGAAGAAAAAATAGGAGACACAAAAGTTATAAACGTAGGCAGAAATGGCAGGATATTGGAGATCTAATCTGCCCAAGAATTAAATTTTTTATTATAACCTTTTCTATCTATATCCCACCGCGCTTTAACAATTTTGCCAAATCAATACTTCCAAAACTATATCGGTAGGTAATTTCTCGATTTTCAGGAGAATTGAGTTGATTAATTAGATTTCTCTTAGCTTCTTCATCTAGTAAATCCTTAGGAATTTTTCTTATATTCTTCAAAACAGAGAACCTATTTTTATATTTATAATAGCTATATCCTTCACCAGAAATTATTTTCACATTTCCCCGAACCTCATAGCCTATAATAGCCTTCTGGTCATCAAACCAACTCGGCATACTATTAAACTGAATATTATCAGCAACCGCCCATTCTTCATCGTCATCTATTAAACAAGGGAATATATAGTTCGGATAGAGACTCAGTCTTTCGAAATTTTCTATTACTAATGCAATTCCAACTTTCTCAGCTTCTCTCTTCGCTTGTTCATTTTTTCCTTCTAAGATAAGCTGCCAAAAGTCCTTAACTTCATTTTTATCCAACATTTTTATCCTTAGTTTATATTCCTGTTTAGTAGGTCAAATTTGGCAATTAAATTTATGTTGTATAAAAATATACACCAAATAGAAAAACTTAAAAAACAGTTTAACTTTAAAGTTCTTATGAAAGAAATATTAGAACAAATAGGATTAAGTAATGGAGAGACAGAAATATATATGATTTTACTAAAAATTGGAGAATCCCCAGCATCAGAGATATCAAAACATACCAAAATTGCAAGACCTAATGTCTATGATTATTTAAACAAATTAAAAGAAAAAGGGTTAGTAGGGTTTGTTAATAAGAAAAATAAGGTTTATTTTATTCCATCTTCCCCAGAAAAGTTACTTGAACATCTAGAAGAAAAAATGGATTTACTTAAAGAAGAGATTCCCGCACTTTTAAAAATTTATAATCCCGGGAAAGAAAGTTCTAAAGTAGAAGTTTATGAAGGATCAGAAGGCTTCAAAACAATGATTAATGATATAATCAAAGTAAAAAAAGACTTTGTGGGTTGGGGGGGATCAGATAAGGTAAAAAAATATGTTCCAGGCTACATTGTAAAAAGATACTTAAACTCAAGGAAAAAATATAACATTAAGGGAAAGATGTTATTCGTAGAAAAGGAAAGTGTTTTAGAAACTCCGTTAACTGAATTCAAATCCATACCAAAACAATATTCTAGCCCATCTACTACGATAGTTTATGATAACAAGGTTGCAATTATGATTTATACTTTAATCCCCCTAGTAATTATTATAACGAATAGAGAATTAGCTGATTCGTATAAGAAACATTTTGATTTGTTATGGAAAGTATCTAAAAGATGAAACCTATAAATTTGCTGAAAGAGTTTAAACCTGAAACTATACACATCTGTCTAGAAGAACGTAACAAGCAGGATATTGGAGATCTAATCTACCAAAGAATTAAATTTTTTATTATAATACTCCCCCAAACCAAGGGGATAAATCTAGTGGTTTTACTTTCTTTGTTTCTCTTTCTTCTCTGGAGTTTTTAATTACAGCTCCATTTTCAATTCTGTTCCCTAGTAAGTAAATAGGTTCACGCTCTTGAAAAAATACTTTGTGCTGAGCAATTGGAAATGTATTTCTTACAAGTGCAAGAGCGCCAAGAAACTCTTCAACAGGCAACTGCTCTGGAAAGCTAATTGTAAAGTCATCAACCCATCTACTATAGGTCATGTCTCTAAATTCTGCTCTTTCACTTAATACAACATCTAGTGGATATAATACCCTATTGAAAAGCGACATTTGTAAAGATGATCCCTGCGGCAATCCCCTTCTAGATCCATATTCTACAGTGCACAATTCAGTGAAGAATCCAGCTATTTGTTGTCTGTCAAATTCTTCATATCCTTCTAGTTTGTCATAGAAAAAAGAAAATACCATTAAATCTGTGATATTCATTACAGCCTCAGAAAGATCAAAGGAAAAAGCAGTTCCAATAGGCAAGTGAGATTCAAGGCTTTGTTTTGCAGTCCACCCCCAATGTCTGTCTTTATATTCTCTTTCCCCTCCATGCGCCCGATCGTGTAAGGGTGATTCACCTATAATTTTTAGTAAATACTTGCTTGCAAATCGTCTTAACTCTGGTTTTTCCTTGCAAACCATTCTTTCTTTTCCATTAATGACATCTAACCATCTTGAATATAAATGTCCTCCAGCATCTTTCACATTAATGCACCATTCAAAAAAATAATCCAGTGTTTCTTCTTCATGCTTTCCAAAAAAATCAAGTTGTATCGCTCCATTATAAGAAGATAGTAAAGAGTGAAGCAATGGCCTTTGTCCTGAATCCAACAAAACTTCAAAAGGATGCAGAGTATCTTCTTTATATTTCAAAAACTCTTCTTCACGAAAAGAAAAAGGAAACACAACCCCCATATCTTAACAAAAAGAAATAAGTTATATAAGGGTTACGTTTATATTGTACTGTAAGTAAGTAAGACAGAGCAATTAAAATGGTTGAATTAATAATCACAGAAAAACCCAGTGCAATGAAGCACATAGCTGAAGCTCTGGCAGATAAAAAGCCAAAAAAAGAAAAAGGATCTGGAAAAGTATCCTATTATAGTTTAACCCACAAAGGAAAAGAAATTTACGTGGGGTGTGCAGTAGGCCATTTATACAACCTCCAGGAAAAAAACAAAAAAGGCTGGACATATCCTGTATTTGATGTAGAATGGATAGAATCATATAAAATTGGAAAGAACTCTGAGTTCACAAAACAATATCTGGAAACATTAAAGAGCCTCATTAAAAAATCTGATGAATTTTATAATGCTTGCGACTATGATCTTGAAGGTGAAACCATTTTCAATGTAATTCTAGAAAAAGAAATTAAAAGAAAAGATGCTAAACGAATGAAATTTTCTGCAATGACAAAAGAAGAATTGCTCAATGCATTTGAAAAACCAATGCTGCACATAGATAAAAATATGGCAGAAGCAGGACGAACTAGACACTTAGTAGACTATTATTTTGGAATCAATCTTAGTCGTGCATTAACACTAGCAATAAAACACGCGACTAATAGATTTAAAATTTTAAGTTCAGGTAGAGTACAAGGACCAGCATTAAAAATTTTAGCTTTAAGAGAAATAGAAATTAAAAAATTTAAGTCAGAACCTTACTGGGAATTAGAAGCTCTAGGAGATGTAAATTCAAAACATAAAGAAGGATCATTTTGGAAAGAAAATGAAGTAAAAAAGATTCATGAAAAAATAAAGCATGAGAAATCAGCTTTAGTAAAATCAATTGAAAAAGCAGAATTCAAGCAAGATCCACCAAACCCTTTTGATTTAACAGCATTGCAATTAGAGGCTTACAGAGCGTTAAAGATAACACCTAAAGAAACATTAGAAATTGCTCAAGAATTATATACAGCAGCTTACATTTCATATCCAAGAACAAGCTCAAATCAATTACCACCATCAATTAACATAAAGAAAATATTACAAGATTTATCAAAACAAGAAGAATACAAAAGCTTATGCGAGGAATTATTAAAATTAAACAAGACAGTTCCAAATAATGGAAAGAAATCAGATCCCGCGCATCCAGCGATCCACCCCACAGGAACATCGCCTAAAAAACTAGGAGAAAGACAAAAGAAAATCTATGACTTAATAGTTAGAAGAGTTCTATCTTCATTATCTGATCCTGCAACAAGAGAAACACAAACAATAGAACTTTTAATAAAAGAAGAGCCATTTATCACAAAGGGTACAAGAACAGTAGAACCTGGATGGCATAAATTTTACGGAAGATTTAATCCAAATAAAGAAGAAGAACTTCCAAAATTAAAATTAGATGAAAAGGTAAAGCTAAAAAAAATTGATTTATTGGCAAAAGAAACTCAGCCTCCTAAAAGATACACTCCCGCATCAATAATAAAAGAAATGGAAAAAAAAGGTTTAGGGACAAAATGTGTTGTGGGAAACACTTCAATAAAGATAAACTCAGATAATCAAGTGCACACGGAGAAGATATCTAAAATCTTTGAAAAATTACATAATAAACTTATTACCGGTGAAGATGGGGGAAACATTGAATTGGCATTAAATGATAAGAAACACTGTTTTTCTTTTGATAGAGGACATGAGATGAGGTCTATATTTAAATTTGTTAGCAGAAGAAAATTAAGTAAAGGGGAGAAAATCTATAGAATAAACTACCTTGATGGGAGCTATGTAGATGTAACAGAAAAACATCCAATACTAATCTTCGAAAATGGTAATAAAAAATATATCTCTGCCAATCAATTAAAAGAGGGAATGAGATCAGTAACATCAGTAAAGTTTCCTGAGAAGATAGGAGACTTAATATGTGGGTGGGAAGGATTCATCAAGTTGTGTACTCTTAAAACCAAAATATACGGGATCTCTGATGAGATTTTTAGAATAAGAGATAATCAGAATCTAACACAAAGAGGATTTGGAGAAAAATATGGGATAACACAGTCAGAAGTATGTCGTTATGAAAAATCCAAGTTTATTCCGCTCTGTCTGTTTAAGAAGATGGAGCTATCAGAACCAAAAGAGGTTTATTCTAATAACAAAGAATTCTTAATAAAGAACCCTTTCCCATTAAGAATGAAATCTTCCTTGACCAGAATCTTAGGAAATCTTGTTGGAGATTGTTCTATAGATAAAGAAAAGATAAAGAAAGAAAATTGCTATGATTTCCGTTATCATAATACAAATCAAAACCTCATAAACCGATTTATCAGAGATATAGAAACAACCTTTGGGGTTACATTGGTTGTTAAAAAAGCAAAACCAAAACAAGGACATCTTCAAAAATATTATATTAGAATTCCAGCAATAATCGGAAGGATTATGTTCACTTTATTTCCGCAAGTAACAGAAAAAAATGCAGCCGATATTCCCGAGAAATTTTATCCAGAATTTATCGGTGCTTTATTTGATGATGAAGGCCACACAATAAAAAATGAACCTAAGTTATTCATATCAAATACTAATTTTAAACTCTTAAGAAAACTTAAATCAATGCTTTTCGCACTTAATATAAATTCTACATTGGATGAGAAACAATTCAAATTATACATAAGGGGAAGGGATAATTTAGAGAAATTTCTTGAAAAAATTCCAATTCATTCTATAAAGAAGAAACAAAGATTAATCAATCATTTATCAAGGTTTTATAAATATGGGACGCACATATCCAGTATTGAGAAACAATCTCTTGTAATTAGTGCTTTAAATCAAACAAAGAATAAAGAATTAACCAGTAAACGCATTTCAAAAAAGCTCAAATTTGACATTCCAAGAACAAGGCATCATTTAAAACTTTTAATTAAGGATGGTTATATTGAAAAGATTGTTAGAGGAATTAGTGAATATCCAAGAAAAAAAATCAGTTATAGGCTAATCAAACCCGTTGAAGAAACTTTTTTCAAATATATTGGAGAAAAAGTAATCGCACCGGATTTCATAACAAAGAAAATACAATCTGTTAAGCCTATCAAGTACAATGGTTTTGTATACG
>JACOZR010000010.1:6146-24128 GCA_016181245.1 Candidatus Woesearchaeota archaeon
CAAATAAAGAAAACTTGCCAAATTTTATTCTTTCAAACGGGGTTGTTGTACATAACTCTACAAGATCTGCAATAATAGAATCATTATACCAAAGGAATTATGTAAAAGACCAATCTTTGCAAGTAACAGATTTAGGATTAAAAACTGTAGAAACATTAACTGACTATTGTCCAGAAATAATTGATGAAAAAATGACTAAGAAATTAGAGAAAGATATGGAGTTAATAAGAGAAGGAAAAGAAACAAAAGAAAAAGTTTTGGACAAGGCAAAGCATCATTTAGAAAAGATACTAAAACATTTCAAAGAAAATGAATTAAAAATAGGAAAAAAATTATCAGAGGCAAATGTAGAGACTTTAGAAAAAGAATCAGTAATAGGAAAATGCCCAAATTGCAAAGAGCATGACTTAAGAATAATGTTTTCCAGAAAATTCAGGTCATATTTTATAGCTTGTCATGGCTATCCGAAATGTAAGACAACTTTTTCACTTCCAAGCAATTCATTGCCAAAACCTACAGATAAAGTATGCGAAGAATGCAAAAGCCCAATAGTCTTAATGATAAGAAAAGGAAAAAGACCTTACGATTACTGTATCAATAAGCAATGCCCTAAAAAAGAAGAATGGTTGAAACAGCAAGGATTGATAAAAGATGTTCCAAAAACTAAAAGAGCTAAGTCAAAGTAAAGAATTAATTGACGAAATTCTGAAAAAATTAGAAGAAAACAAAAAACTAATTTCTGATTTAAACTCATTTGTTATAGACACAAAAAAAGATCTAGAGTCAATTAAAAAGGAAAATCTGGAATTTAAAAAAGAATTCAAAGAAAATATCAATTCTTTAGATGATATTAAAAAAAGATTAAATGACGAAATAGATAACTTAAGATCTTTAAGAATTTCAATTAACCAGCAATTGCCTAAGGAAATAAAGCAGGAAGTAGACAAAAAATTAGAAGAATACACAAAAGAATTAAAAATAAACAATGAAAGATATACTTCAGCAGAAGAAAAAATATCTTCAATAACGAAAAGTCTAGAACACTCAAAAGAGCAATTATCAAAATTCACAGAAATAATAAGTCACATAAAATCAAAGGATATTGAATTTTCTCAAAGTCTTCAAAAAATAAAAGCAATGGAAAATGATAAATACGAGCTTCAAAAAAAAGTAGGTATTTTAGAAAAACTTGTAGCAACAAGAAGATCAAACAATTAACCCCTTATCACTAATCGTGAACTCTTTAACAAATGTTTCTGGTTTCTCAATTTTTATTTTTCTGGGATTTTTATCCATTCTAACAATAACACTGCTCCAATTTTTTAGCATATTTCCGCCAACAACTTCAATTTTATTCTTGTCCAGGCTTGTATAAACCTGATTTGATATTAAAACTTTAACACCTTTCCTGTTCATATCTTTTAAAATTTGTAACTGCCTATCTATTTTCTTATTAATATTATTCGGATCTTTAGCAACCAAAACCCTATAATGAGAACCAATAGTGTCTATAATAACAAGACTAACTTTCTTCATTTTGTCTAAACTATCAAAAAACTCGCATTGTTCTTCAAAATCAGCTATCCTAATCAAATAAATATTTTCTAGTCTTTCTTTATAATCTTCTGAATATATCTGCTTAAATCTTTCTAAAGAGAATCCAGATTCAGTATCAATAAAAACAACTTTTCCTTTTTTAGCTTCTTCTCCAGCACATTGTAAACACAAGGTAGTTTTCCCAGTCGCGCTTTCTCCATATACCAGATTAATACCTTTTTCTAGAGACAAGAAAGATTCAAACATAAACTTGCTAAGAATAAAGAATTTTTAACTGTTCTCATACGAAGACAAAATATATAATTGTGGTAATTACTACAAAGTGACTAAAATGGAAATATTTATAAACCCATGTGCTAGCAAATTAATATGGGAGATAAACAAGATTCTGAATTAACTTTTGAAGTAGCGGTATTTAGCCGTATACCTGTTAAGTATAAAGATAAGGCAGAGTTGGTTAGACCTATAAGGGTTAGTAGCAATTTAACTTACACCATTAATGGGAACGGGAGGGATAACTACGATGCAATTGAAGGTCTAGTAAGAGCAGATCTGGAAAGAAAAGTTGGGCAGTTATTAAAAGGTCAAGATGCTAAATTTGTAATCTTGGAGGACCCCGAGTTTGATGTTATGAATATTAGTCCTGCAAATTTAAGTAACCAAACTGCAGGAGATGGTCCAACACAACCCGGTGCTATTGAACTTAGAATATATGCAAGAGCAAACGGCGAGTTATACAAATTAAAAAAGCAGTAATAAATCTAAGTATATAACGCCTTTAATTCTCATTAACAACATTTGCAAAATTTTGATTTTTGCCAAAAATTAATTTTACCAAAACCTTTATATATACATTACGTATATACGAAAAGTATACACAAAATGGAAGATTTATTCAATCAAAGAATATTATGCAATAACTGCAATAAAGAAATGCAGAAAGGAAAAGCACAGAAAGACGGCTATACATTAAGAGCTTTGCAATGCAATTCCTGCAATAAAAGAATATATCACCCATCAGATTTAGAAGAACTAAAGCAGTTTCAAAAATTAAAAAACAAGGAATTCAAAGTTAAATTAAGATTAGTAGGAAATTCATACATAGTGTCAATACCAAAAGAAATAATCCATTATCAAGAAGACTTGCAAAAAGATACAACAGAGATAATAAAGATGTACTTAGAGGAACCAGAAAAATTATCAATATTTTTTTCAAAAAGAATAAGAAGGTTTTATTAAGTTATCCGGAGTAATAAGAGACATGGAAGCCAAGAAAGAAACAAAGCTTAAAGTCATGGAGGCTCTGCAGGAAGAAGCCTACAAAGGTATTGTAAGAGTAGACTCTGAAACAATGCATTCAATAGGTGTTCATCCTGGAGATGTTTTGGAAATAGAAGGTGGCAGGTCTACAGTAGGAATTGTAGACAGAGCTTATCCAACAGACGTAGGTCAATCTATAATCAGGATGGATGGAATTCTAAGAAGAAATGCTAAAACAGGTATAGGAGAAAATGTTAAAGTAAGGAAAGCTGATGTAAAAGAAGCTACATCAATTGTTATCGCTCCAGCACAAAAAGGGGTCATGGTAAGAGCAGACCCAGAATTATTCAAAAGAGTATTGTTAGGAAGAGCCGTAGTAAGAGGCGATATTGTAGTTCCTGGGGGAGTAAGACAAAGAAGAAGGGTTATGTCAGATTCTCCTTTCTTTGATGATGTATTCAATATGTCAGAAGAATCATTTTTAGTTGGAACTTTCGGTCTAGCAGGATTAAGATTTATTGTAGTTTCAACAGTGCCAAAAGCAGGCCCAGTATTAATCACAGAATCAACTGTAATTACATTAAATCCGAAAGCAGTTGAAGTTTCAGAAGAAAAAGTTTTGGAAGTTACATATGAAGATATAGGTGGTTTGTCTGAAGAAGTAAGAAAAGTTAGGGAAATGGTTGAGCTTCCATTAAAGCATCCAGAAATTTTTGAAAAGCTAGGAATTCAACCTCCAGCAGGAGTTCTTTTGCATGGTCCTCCAGGCTCAGGTAAAACATTACTAGCAAAAGCAGTTGCAAATGAGTCTGAGGCAAATTTTATTTTAGTTAATGGTCCTGAAATTATGAATAAATTCTACGGAGAAAGTGAGAGAAAGATTCGCTCCATATTTGAAGAAGCAGAAAAAAATGCGCCTTCAATTATTTTCTTTGATGAAATAGATGCAATAGCTCCTAAAAGAGATGAAACATATGGTGAAGTAGAAAGAAGAGTTGTTTCTCAATTGCTTACACAAATGGATGGCCTAAAAAACAGAGGCAAAGTTGTTGTCATAGGCGCAACAAACAGGCCAAATGCCATTGATCCAGCATTAAGAAGACCTGGAAGATTTGACAGGGAAGTTACAATAGGAGTTCCAAATAAAGAAGGCAGATTAAATATATTAAAAATCCACACAAGATTAATGCCATTAACAAAAGACGTAAGTTTGGAAAAACTAGCAGAAGTAACTCATGGTTTTGTAGGAGCAGATTTATCAGCATTAACAAAAGAAGCTGCCATGAATGTATTAAGGAGGATATTGCCTGATTTAAAACTAGGAGAAAAATCTGAAATTCCAAAAAAGGTTCTAGAGAATCTTAAGATAACAGCAAAAGATTTCCATGAATCACTAAAGATTGTAAGACCAAGTGTTATGAGAGAAGTTCTGATAGAAACCCCAAACGTAAAATGGGAAGATATAGGCGGCTTAAAGGAAGTGGAAAATGAATTAAAGGAAAGCATAGAGCTTCCATTAAAAAATCCAAAAGTATTCAAAAAAATGGGAATAAAACCCCCAAGAGGATTATTAATTTATGGACCTCCAGGCACTGGTAAAACTCTTTTAGCAAAAGCAGTTGCAAATGAATCTCAGGCAAATTTTATTTCAATAAAAGGTCCAGAACTATTAAATAAATGGGTGGGAGAATCTGAAAAAGGCATAAGAAAAGTCTTTGAAAGAGCAAGACAGGCAGCACCTTCAATAATTTTCTTCGATGAAATTGATGCAATAGCTGCAAGAAGAGGGAGTTATGAGGATAACAATGTAACAGAAAGAGTGGTCAATGCATTACTCGCTGAAATGGATGGCTTAGAAGAATTAAATGACGTGGTTGTCATAGCAGCAACTAATCGCCCTGATATAATTGACCCGGCATTATTAAGGCCAGGAAGGTTTGACAGGATACTTTTAACTCCTCCGCCCTCAGAAGAAGGCAGGATTCAAATATTCAAAATACATACAAAAAACATGCCTTTAACACAGGACGTTGATATTAAAGAATTATCATCGTTAACAGAAGGGTTTGTTGGAGCAGATATTGAAGCTCTTTGCAGGGAAGCAGGAATTGAAGCTCTAAGGGAAAACATCGATGCAGAAGAAGTTACAATGGAGCATTTCAAAAAAGCATTGAACAGAGTAAAGCCTTCAGTTTCAAAAGAAACATTTGAAAGATACAAAGAAGTAGAATCAAATTATCTTAGAAGAGCCAGAGCAGGATTAAAAGACCTTCCAACATATCTAGGATAAAAATGAAAGACATAAAACTAGATACAAAATTTAAATGTTTTATTTATGGTTTAGGAATGTCTCCTTTCGGACTATTTACTCTATTTTCACAAGAGAATCCTATGAACTTAATGGGGTTAATACTAAAAGAAAAAGATCAAAAATTTATGTGGGTATTTGGATGTGTTCTTTTCTCAATTTTAATAATCTTAGGGATATATCTGGGGTTGGCGTATCTAGGCTAGTTTTTTTATTCTAAAACCAGATTCACTATCTTCAATAATATACCCTAGCTTAGTAATTTTATCTCTGGAAACATCAGCTTCTTTCCACTTTTTTTCTTTTCTAAATTCTTCTCTTTCTTTAGCTAATTTGATAACACTTTCAGGAATCTTCTCATCCAGAATCAATATATTGAATATTTTGTCAATTTCTAATAAGAATTCATAACTCTTCTTTCCCCCACCATTTTTATTTACATCTCTTACAAAATCAAATAGCAAAGAAAATGCTTTAGGGGTATCAAAGTCATCATCTAATGCAGCAAAGAAAGCTTTTCTTGTTTTTTCAATTAATTTTAAATCATCTTTACTCTTACTATCTTTTAAATTCCTTGCAAAATCATTTAATCTTTCTAAACTGTTTTTATTTTGATCTAAAACTTCATATGAAAAATCTAAAGTCGTTCTATAATGGTTTGATGCAAAGAAATATCTTATAACTTTTCCATCATATTTTTCAAGAGCTTCTCTTATAGTTACAAAGTTTTTCAGAGACTTGCTCATCTTTTTCTTGTTAATGTTTAAAAAAGCAGTATGTATCCAATACTTCACTAAAGGTTTTTCCCCAGAAATAGACTCCATTTGAGCAATCTCAGCTTCATGATGTGGGAATATCAAATCAATAGCCCCACCATGAACATCGTATTGAGCCCCAAATTCAGTCTCAGTTATTGCAGTATCTTCAATATGCCATCCTGGTCTGCCTTTTCCTAAACTTGTTTCCCAGAAAGGCTCTCCTTTTTTGTAAAATTTCCATAAGCAAAAATCACCTTTATTCCTTTTTTCATCATTCTCATCAATTCTGGAAACAGCATCCTCTGCTTCCTGAGCAGTTCTTTTAGCTAGTTTGCCATATTCACTAAATTTTGTTAAATCAAAATAATAACCATCTTTTATCTTGTAAGCATATCCTTTCTTTACTAATCTCTCTACCTGGCTTACTATCTTATCAATATAATCAGTAGCTCTGGCATATTTGTTTATACTATCAACACCTATCTTCTTAACATCTTCATAATACTTTTTTTCAAATTCATCAGCTAGCTTCAAAGGGTCTTTATTCTCTTCCTTAGCCCTGTTTATTATCTTATCATCAATATTGGTTATATTCTGTAAATAGAAAACATCATACCCTAAAAATCTAAGATATTTTACAATTACATCAAACTGAACATAAGTTTTGGCATGACCTATATGTGCATAATCATAACTAGTAGGCCCGCAAACAAATAATTTGACTTTTTTTCCTTTAATAGGTTTGAAAGCTTCTTTCTTTCTAGTTAATGTATTATAAACCTTTAAAGTCATATCATAAACATAAGAAAAGTTTATTTAAATCTTTTTAAACAATATTAACAATAAAGGTACTCTCTTTATCAAGATTGCTTGGACCATTGGGCACTTTAACTATACAAGCTTCAGTTCCAAGAGGTACGCCAGATTTGGCAGTTACAAATATCTCTAACTCTTCATTTTGCCCAGATGTCAAAGAGCCTACAACTTTTGTTGCAGTTCCATCTGTAAATTTACAAGTAATATCATTGGCTGAGTCTTGAGGAACATCTAGTTGAACATTTAAACCATCTAAAGAAGTACTGCCTAAATTACTTATCACAGCTTTAACACCTTTAGATTTAGTACTCCCTTTTTCAATATTAATATTAGATGGTGCTAATGTAATGAAACTGTCATAACTACCGCCTAGTTGATCTAACCTCTGGTTAGCTTCATCAAAGCTGTTATCAGATAAACCAGTCAATCTATCAAATATTCCTGTAACAAAAGCCAACCCCAGAACCAATAAAGTAACACCAATAACAACAATTACAATAGTATTCATAGAAAGTTCTAAAGCACCTTTTTTTTGTTGAATCATGAAAACACCTTATTTAATGAATTTTTACTTCTTTATAAACTTTATTTCTTTAAGTAAAACTCTCTTTTAGCAGTATCAAACCTCTCAATTGCATATCTAAGCATAGTTCTTGGCATATTCTTGTAATGTTTTAATAAAAATTTCTCCAAAACTTTTTGATCTCTTTTTCCAACTTCTCTTAACATCCATCCCACAGCCTTATGTATTAAATCATGTTTATCTTCTAGTAATATTTCAGAAATTTTTAATGTATCCTCAAATTTATTATTCTTAATGAAAGCAAAAGTCGAAATAATAGAAATTCTCTTTTTCCATAGGTTATCGGATTTAGCAAATTCATACAATATATTTTTGTCTTTATTAATCATGTAGCTTCCTAATATCTTATCCGCCACACAATCAATCAAATCCCAGTTATTTGCACATTTCACGTTTTTTAAATAAAAATCAACAACCTCTTTCTTTTTTACAGACTTTTCATATTTATACACCAATATCAAATACCCAGTTAATCTATATTCATGAATTTTATTAGAAATCAGTTTTTCTACATCCGAAAACTCTAAGTCAACATACTTTTTAGCCAACATCCTCTGTTGTGGTACTGTCAAACCGATAAAAATATCCCCTTCACCATACTGACCCTTTCTCGTCTTAAAAAATCTCTGGTAAACTTTAGCTTTCTCAGAGTTTGCTAAACTGTCAAGTTCTTTTTTAATTTTATTCAGCATTTGTTAATATCTTACATCCATTTTTTTCAATTAAGACGGTATGTTCAGCCTGACTAACCAAACCTTTTCCTTTTTCAGGTAAATGACTATACTCTCTTATCACTTCATACTTAGTTAAATTTCTTATAGCAAAATTAACTTTAAACTCTGGAAACTGCCTAACTAATTGTCTTTTACAAAATGGCAAAGTTCGATATTCTTCTTTAATAAATTTCAAAACATCTCTTGTAATTTGATCTCTAACATTAAATTCGTTAATAACAGCATAAATACTAGATTTTTTGCCATCAAGTATCATCCCAACACCATTAGTCGCAAATGGCTCTATAGCAATGACCATACCTTCTTCTAACATAGTCTCATCATTATTGTCATAATTTGGAACATTAAATCCAGCATGCTCGGTGTATCTTTGAATTAAATGGCCTGACAAATTCTTCACAGGTTTTAATTTCTTAGAAATAATGCTTTTTTCTATAACTTTACCTATTTCTCTCAGTTGAGTTCCTTCTTTTACAATTTTAATAGCCTCATTTAAAGCTTCTAAACTAGCATCAGCAATTTTCTTGTTATTTCCTAAATCAACAGTTCTAGCATTATCACCAATAGCACCATTAATATGCACACCAACATCAACTTTAACTAAATCTCCTTTTTTGAAAACAATTTTATCATCAATAAAAGCAGTATAATGTGCAGCAATATCATTTATTGAAAACTGAGCAGGAAAAGCACACTTGCCACCTAATTTTTTAATCTTATCTTCAACTTTTTCAGTTACTTCCAATAAAGAAACCCCTTCTTTAACTAGACCACATCCATAACCCAAAGCTTGAGCAGAAATATTGCCTGCTTTAATCCAATCTTTCATGTCTTCCATAATCTTATTTCATTAGTAGATTATTTAAAGTTATTTTTTAAAGAAAGGTATATAAACAAAAGGATGTTTAGTAAATTATGGATTTCAAATCTTGGCCTTACTGGTTAAAAGGAGTAGTAATAGGCGTACTAATTTCTTTCTTAATATCTCTACCATACTTTCCAGGGGGGATATCAACTTTTGTTTATTTCCTAAATTTATTGTACGGTATTTCAATGGGCATAATTTTAATGTGGTTGCATAGCAAAATAAATGAGAAAAAGAATAAAAAAGACTGGAAAGATTTCTTTAGAGTTACAAAAACAAAATTCACGATTTTGATAACATTGCTTATTTTAGGAACTTTACTACCAATTATACTATTTGCTTGTATTTTTGCAGGAAAGGGTGTCTGTAGCGTTCTCACAGGAGCATATAATGTTTTATTCTCTCCATCGACATGGGCATTCGAATTAACTTCATCAATAACATCTTTAAATGGAGATGTACAGGTTGTTTACGATTTTGTAATATACCTAATATTTTTATATGCGCTGTTTATTTTTTGGTCATACTTCATAACTTGTTTAATAACATACACATATGGCAAAATTAAAAGTTTAGAAAACAAGAAAAGAAAAAAGAAATAGACAATATGTGGAACCTATTTAAGTCAAAAAAAGAACAAAGAGCGTCTGCTTTTGTTAAAAAAAGCTTTAATCTAAATTCAACTCAAGGACGTAGTCTACTAACAAATTCTATAAATCTCCTGGTAGAAGTAAGCATGTTATACGAAAGAAACGTAGATGTCTCAAAAGTAGAAAAAGAATTAATAAAAAATTTGAATATATTTCTAGCAGAAAAAGTAACTCATAATACCTTAAGTAAAAAGGGAGAAAGACGCAGACTTAGTCAAGAACTTCAATCATTAAAAAGCATAGCTTATAAGGCTAAATGATATCTACAAATATATTTATATAAAATTAAAACATACCTCAAAAAATGAAAGGCTTTATACTTTATCCAACATATGAAATAGAAGATAACAAGGCATATGTTCTATTATATGGTAAACTAGAAAATGGAAGCTCATTCCTAACAAAAAATTATACAAGACCCTATTTCTACATAGAATCTTCAAAACTAAAAAAAGCTCAAAAATTAGCAAAATTTGACCACGAAGAAACTAATTTTAAAAATTTCAAAGGAGATAAATTAACAAAAGTAATAATTGACTTGCCAAAAGACATACCCGCTCTAAGGCAAAAACTGGAAAAAGAAAAAATAAAATGCTATGAAGCAGACATAAGGTTCGCTTATAGGTTTATGATTGATAATGATCTTCAAGGAACTATAGAAATAGTAGGTAATCCAGAAAAGCATGAATACGTAGACCTCTTCTTTAATGAGCCAGAATTAAAGCCAGCTTATTTTATGCCTAAATTAAAGGCTCTCTCAATAGACATAGAAACTTCATTAGATTCAAAAAAGCTTTACTCAATCTCTTTATATTCAGAGGACACCTCAAAAACGTTGTTATTGTCAAAAGAAAAGATAAAAAATACATTATGCTTTAATGATGAAAAGTCTTTGCTAGAACAATTTAAACTTTTAATAAAAGAATATGATCCTGATTTTATAACTGGCTGGAATTTAATAGACTTTGATTTTGATTACCTAAAGAAAAAATTCAAGGAAAACAAAATTCCATTTGCATTAGGCAGATCAGGTGAGGAATGCAAAATATCAATTGAAGACAGCTTCTTCAGGTCAAGCAAGGCTGATTTTCCAGGAAGACAAGTCCTAGATACTCTATCCTTAATAAGAGATCCATACCTAAAGGATTCACCATACATAAGGTCAAAAAAATTTGAAAATTACCGATTAGAAACAGTAGCTAAGGAAATTCTTGGGAAATCAAAATTAATAGATGAAACAAAAAACAAGGGTGAAGAAATAGATCGGTTGTATAAAGAAGACAAAGAATCTTTAGTCAGATACAATTTAAATGATGCCAAATTAACTTACGAGATTCTAAAGGAAACTATGCTGGTAGACTTGCTCATAGAACGCTCATTATTAACAGGTATGCCCTTAGACAGAGTAAATGCATCAATAGCCTCCTTAGACTCCCTTTATATCAGAGAGGCAAGAAAAAGAAAATTGGCTGTGCCTTCTGCAAAATTCTCAGAAAAAGAAAAGCCGATTACCGGAGGTTATGTCATGCAGTCCAAGCCGGGCATTTACGATAATATTTTAGTTTTTGACTTTAAATCGCTGTATCCTTCGTTAATGAGGACATTTAACATAGACCCAGCTTCATATCTGGAAAAAAAAGAAAAAGGCTGCATAGAATCCCCCAACAAAGCTTATTTCAAAAATACTGATGGAATTTTGCCATCAATACTTGAAAAATTAATGGATGCAAGGGCAAAAGCAAAAAAAGAAAAAAAAGAATTAGCCTCACAAGCAATAAAGATAACAATGAATTCAATGTTCGGGAGTATTGCTTCTCCAGCTTCAAGATTTTTTAATATGAAAGTAGCAAATTCTATCACCACATTTGGACAGTATTTCATAAAACTAACAGCAGAAAAACTAGAAGAGCAGGGATATGAAGTTATCTATTCAGACACTGATTCAGTTTTTATGAACCCTAATGCAGATTCCTCGCAAAAAGCAGAAAAAATAGGCAGAGAAATAGAAGAAAAATTAAACTCATTTTACAAAAAATACATCAAGGAAAAATATAAGCGGGATTCTAAGCTTGAATTAGAGTTTGAAAAAAACTACATAAGATTTTTAATGCCTACAATAAGAAGCGGAGAAAAAGGCGCAAAGAAAAAGTATGCAGGTTTATTAATTAAAGACGGAAAAGAAAAAATAGACTTTGTAGGGGTCGAATATGCTAGACGGGACTGGACAAACTTGGCTAAAAAATTTCAGCTAGAATTATTAGACCGAATTTTTCATAAAAAAGAAGTTTCTGAATATGTTAAAAATTTTGTAAAAGATGTAAAAGATGGTAAGTATGATTCTTTGTTGGTTTACAGAAAAGCAATAAGAAAAAATTTAGGCTCTTATCGGGTGGAGTCTCAGCATCTGAAAGCGGCAAAAAAATTAAAAGTCATAACATCAAACTTAATTGAATATGTCTTAACAACAGATGGTCCAGAACCAATTCAAAATATTAAACACAAAATTGATTATGGTCATTATATTGACAAACAAATAAAACCCATAGCAGATTCTGTACTGTGTTTCTACAACACTTCTTTCAATGAATTGCTTTCTAAACAGCATTCTCTATTTGATTTTAAAAACTAGAACTTAATACTTGAACCTCTTTTCATAGTCTTTGTGATTAAACCATTCTAGAACAATAGATACTACAACAACATTCTCATTAACAATAGAATACACTAATCTCCATCCTCTCGGCAAGTCATATTTCCACAAATTCTTTATTCCATACTTTTTTATGTAAACATCTGGAATAATCCTCTTTGGAACTTGAATACCACAAAAAGCATTTTCTTCTATGTTGTCTATTGCCTGATTAAGAAGTTTGAAAAGTTCTCTCTCAGAATCGTCTCCACTCTCTAGTTTGTAAAATGCTTCTTTTATCTTATCATCTGCAAATCTAGTTGTTGAAGGAAGTTTCATCTTTCATTTCCTTCTACCTAAATCCTTTCTTGCATAGTATTTTCTTGCTTCTTCAGGGTAATATATCCATCCAATTTTTCCCTTTACATCTACAGAAATCTTTCTGGAGTAAATTAGGTAATCTATAATGACACAAAAAGTCTGATACATCATCTTCTTTGGTAGATGTTCCCAAAGAGCTTTTTTCTTATACTCTCCATCATATTTTTTTATAAATTCCTCTACCATCAAAACAGTATCTAACTGTGGGTAGTGAAGTACATTTTTATCAATTATTAGCTGTACCATAGGTTATATACACTTATACAACTATATAAATATTTCGCTTCTATACCAAATAAAACTTCTTTTGATGAATTACTTTCTAAGCAGCATTCTTTGTTTGATTTTAAAAACTAAAATCGATATATATATATATTAGTTAAAACATAAAAAATTCATGCAAAAAAGAAACTTGGTAATTCTTGGTTTATCACTAATATCTATCCTACTAATTTCCGGGTGCCAACAAGCTGTAGGGGGCAAGTTCAATCCAAATGGAATAGGATCCAACATAGGGTCTTTAACATATGCTTCAAGCGGGGATACGTTGAACATAGAATTGAGAGATGCAACAAAATTAATGGGGAATGGATATTGTTTCAATGGTGCAGCTGGATTGGGTTTCTCTGTAGGAAATATAATTAAACTGAAGACTTATGACGGTACAGATATTTGCTATGTCCTATTAGGATGTAGTGCTGTTGGAATGGAAGGCAAAATAAGTGGCCAAAATTATAGAAATGATGCTCCTTATAATATGGCAGGTACGACAATAAATCCAAGTAATCCTGGACCAATAGGTTGGTACGCACAACCTTTAATTCTATTTGCACGACCTATAATGTCCACAGGAGAACAAATACAATGTAATCAAGGACCAAATGTTCCTGTTACAGCACAAGAGTTGGTAGATGCAAATACTTTCTTGGTAAGCGGTGATTTGGTGCGCAGATAATAACTACGGTTTTAAAACTCAACCAAACTTTCTTTCTTTAAATTTACTTTAGAAGGATCAAAAACAAAAGTATGCCTATCATCAAAATAACCACACCTAAATTTGTTTAAATCAATCCCAGTTCTTTTACTCAGCATTAAGCTATAAAAATAAACTTGTGTAGAGGCATATTTTTCTTCTATAGCTTTTGGTTTATAATCCCATACCCATATTTTATCATTTTCAATCCTTAAAACATCAATATGCCCAGTAATGGTTTCTTCATTTATACCATTTAATTCATTTCCATATAACCAAACAGGAACTTCAATAGCAATAGTTTTATCATCATTTTCAAGCATAAAAACTTGAACTTTTGAATGATTTGTCTTATACCTATCTTTATAGTTAGTTAAACCCATAGAAGCCAATAAGCTCATTTCATGCCCACTTAACTGATTTAAGTTGGAATTAAGTTTAAACTTCAATTTAGAACTTCTAGGCCCATCCTGGAAGTATTTGTTAGGGCAATTCCAAAACATATCTTCAATATAACCCTTTAACATAGAAAACCCATTAGAACACAATTTATCAATCTTAGACTGATGTGCCCTATAAAGATAAAATCCTCCTTTATGATCTAAAACTAGTTTTTTTATCACCATCTTTTTAAAAAATTAAAATCAGAATTACTATAAAATAATTTAGTTTTTAATAAAAAGGATAAAACAAAACCCTTATATATCAAATATGGATAATATTAACTAAAAATGGATAACAATCATAAAATCATAAACTTTCTTGGAAAAAACATAGGAAAGGAATATACAATGCATAATCTTAGCAATCTGCTTAAGGTTCCATATGCAACTTTTCACAGAGTAATAAAAAAAATGGGGAGCATAATCCAAATTAAAGAAATAGGAAAATCAAAGGTTATAAGGCTAAACATAAGTAACCCAATAATAAAGTCAAGGCTTACAGTAGCTTCTGATGAAGAAAGAAAAGAATTCCTGGAGAATGAAATAATAATAAAGAAAATAGCAAACGAGCTTAATACTCAAGACATAGTTATACTTTTCGGAAGCTATGCCAAAGGCACTAAAACTCAAAAAAGCGATATTGACTTATTAATAATAAACAAAGATGGTAGAAAATCATTATCTTTCTCTAAATACGAAGTTATATATAAAAAGCAAATAAATCCACTATTCATAACAAAAAGAGAGTTTAAGGAGATGCTAAAGTCTGATGAAGAAAATGTGGGTAAACAGGCTCTAAACAATCATATAATCTTGAATGGTCCTGAGGAATTTTGGGGGTTGGTGTTAGATGCATTTTGATAAAGAAGAATACAACAAGCTCTTTAAAAAATACTTAGATGAAAAAAAAATAATTAAGTCAAAAGAATCATTTAAGATAAAGCTTTTCATGGGCAAATCAGAAAACAGTCTTCAAATTGCAAGATACATAAAAGATTATACACCTACAAAGGATCAGCCAAAAAAATTGTATTGGGATTATTGGGCAATTACCATATCTTATTACTCAATGCTTTATTCTGCTAAAGCAGCTATACTCTCTAAAGGATATGAGGTAGATAGCCATGAAGCTGCCCAAATATCTCTAGGGCATTTATTAGTTCCTAATGAGATTGAGAAAGAAGACCTAGAGATACTAGACCAATCTTACAAAATTTTTGAGGAAGAATATGTGCATTATTTTGAAGATGCAAGAAAAGAGTCTAGAATAGCAAGATATTCAGCGATAAAAACTTATACAAAAAGAAGATTAGATGAAATTTTTGAAAATGCCACAAAGTTTGTTGGTAAGATAAGTTTAATGCTAGGGTAAAATGAATAAGAGAGGAGCATAAATATGGGAATAAACCTAGGCGACATAATACCAAAAAGAGAAATTTCTTTAGATGCATTAAAAAATAAAAAAATAGCAATAGATGCCTCTCAAACTTTATACCAGTTTCTATCTTCAATAAGGCAGCCAGACGGTACTCCTTTAAAAGACTCAAATAACAATATAACCTCACATTTAATGGGAATATCAACAAGAATTCCAAATTTAATGGAAAAAGGATTGAAAATATGTTTTATCTTCGATGGGAAACCACCAATTCTAAAAATTCATGAACAAGAAGAAAGAGAATCAAGAAAAAAATTAGCAGAAAAAAAACTAAAACAGGCAAAAAAAGATCAAGATGAAGAATTAATGCTAAGATACTCAAAGCAAACAACAAGGTTAACAAGAGAAATGTCACAAGAAGCCAAAGAATTAATACAGGCTCACGGCATTCCAGTTATACAAGCTCCATCAGAAGCAGAAGCTCAATGTTCTTTTATGTGCGAACAACAAGATGTAGACTATGTGGGAAGCTCAGATTATGATTCTTTTATCTATAATGCTCCAAGAATTGTAAGAAATTTAACTTTATCATCAAGAAGACGTTTACCTTCGGGAATTTATGTAAATGTTCATCCAGAAGTAATAGAATTAAAAGAAGTCTTAAAATCATTGAATATAACCCAAGATCAATTCATAGCTTTATCAATTTTAGTTGGAACAGATTACAACCCCGGAGGTGTCAAAGGTATAGGCCCTAAAACAGCCATTAAGCTAGTTAAGCAATACAAAAATTTCGATGAATTATTCAAGGAAGTAAAAGCAGAATTCGACTGGAAGCAAATTTATGCAGTTTTCAAGTCAATGCCAATTATGAAAAATTACCAGTTAAAATGGACTTCTCCCAATAAAGAAAAAATCATGAAAATATTAATAGATAAGCATGAATTTAATCAGGAAAGAGTTGAAAAAAACTTGGAAAAATTGTTTAAAACAAATAAAAAACAAGAACAATCAAGCTTAGATAACTTTTCTTAAAAAATTAAAAGCGAAATATATATATACATATCAAATAACTTTAGAATTTTCATGCAAAAAAGATATTTGGTGATTTTTAGTTTAATTTTAATATCTGTTTTATTAATTGTAGGATGTCAACAAGCTGTTGGTGGTGGGAACAAACCACTAGTAAGTCCTAGTTACGCCCAACCTTATAGTTTAACAGCAGATTACGAAACTGGTGCAGGGCATCGATATATCTATAACGGAGATTGTTCAAATAAACTGCAAGACGGGAGTTGTTCTGAGACAATAACAGTAAATCTATATGATAATCCCGATTGGTGTAAATACAAACCAGGTCAATATGTTTTTTCATATCTAAAGGATAGGTGTTATGAAGTTAAAGGATGTCAAGGGATAGACTGGCAATCAAGAGATGCTCTTTCTCTAGGGGGGCAACAGATAACTCTCACTCAACATATTGTAAAGGTATCCCCTGTAGCAATACCTTGTGCTCAAGGCGGGGGAAGCCAGTTTACATTAGATGAAGAATCTTCTTCAATACTTCAAAAATAATATTAGTGATAAATATGCAAAAAAGAAACTTGATAATTCTTAGTTTGTTTTTAATCTCTGTTTTAATAATTTCTGGATGTAATGCTGCAGTTGGTGGTAATCGTAATACTCGATCAAGTTCAGTTTTAAGTGCAGATGCTTGCCCATATACAGCAGGACAACCAGCTCGTGTAAGCGGAGATGGTAGCACTTTTTATTCAAATGAAAATTGTTATAAAATTTTAGGTTGTAGAATTATAAATGATAAATCTGGCAAGAGGTATGTAGCACAAATTTTTCAGGAAGAATCAAATCCAAAATTTTGCGGTGAAAGTTTTATAACTCTAAACGCAAATGAAGTGGAGTATAGAGATTCAAGAATTGACTTTTGGAATGCAAATAGGTAGCAATATCAAACAACAACATTTAAATATTCTTTAAAATAATAACTTAAAATGGCTGAATTAATAATCATCCCAGCGATAATATTAGGATTAATAATAGGTTTATACGAATTATTTCTTATCCATAAAGATGAAAATTTTTCAGGAAGTCATTGGTTTGGCCATGGTTTGCATGCTGCAATATGGGCAATAGCAGCAACATTCGCAGTAATGAACGTCCAATTTGTCTATGAAAACTTAACTTTTTTACAGGGTATAAAATATTTAGACAATCAATGGATTTTTAGAGGGGCTATAGGTTTAATAACACTAATCAAAGTCCACTCTGCTTCAGCTGTAGTAAAAACAATAGTTGGCTCTTCAAAAGGATTAAAAGAAACATGGGCTCATTCATTGATAGTTGTGCTATTAATCTACTTTTCACCAGAAATCTGGAGTTTAATAGGACCTTTAGTTAATTCTTACATATAGAAAATTTATTAAATGAAATCTATATATTATAAACATGCCAAAAAAGAGAGTGAAAAAGTCTTCTAAAAAAATATCTAAATTAGAGCTAATTAATAATAAACTAGATAAAATCCTTAGGAATGAAAATAAAGAATTAAAAGAAGAATCTAAAATAGAAAAAGATGAAGAATCAATTAAAAGATTAGAAAAAAAACAGATAGAAGAATTAGAGCAATTAG